>DATAGA010000092.1:0-5542 GCA_036257215.1 Myxococcota bacterium | reverse complement strand
CGCGGCGAGGCCGCGGCTGCGCGCCGCGCTGCTGCGCTGGTACCGCGCCCACCGGCGCGACCTGCCCTGGCGCCGCACCCGCGACCCGTACGCGATCTGGATCTCCGAGGCGATGCTGCAGCAGACGCGCGTCGAGACCGTGATCCCGTACTGGGAGCGCTTCCTCGCGCGCTTTCCGACGGTGCAGGCGCTCGCCGACGCGCCCGCCGACGAGGTGCTCGGCGCCTGGGCGGGCCTCGGCTACTACACGCGCGCCCGCAACCTGAAGCGCGCGGCGCAGGAGGTCGTGGACCGTTTCGGCGGCGCGCTCCCCGCCGACGCCGAGGCGCTGCGCAGCCTCCCTGGCGTCGGGCGGTACACGGCGGGCGCCGTTGCCTCGATCGCCTTCGACCGGCCGGAGCCCGTCGTCGACGGCAACGTGGCGCGCGTGCTCGCGCGCCTGCACGGCGTGCGCGAGGACGTCGCGCGGCCCGCGGTGGCCCGTCGGCTCTGGGACGAGGCCGCGGCGCTCGCGCGCGGCCGGGCGCCGGGCGAGCTCAACCAGGCGCTGATGGAGCTCGGCGCCACGTTGTGCGCGTCGCGCGCGCCGCGCTGCGGCGCGTGCCCGGTCGCGCGCTGGTGCGACGCCCGCAGGGCCGGCGACGCCGAGGGGTTGCCCGTCAAGGCCGCGAGGCGCGAGCCGCTGGCGGCCGAGGCCGTCGCCGCGCTCGTCCTCCGCGACGGCCGCGCGCTCGCGGTGCGCCGCCCGGCCGCGGGCCTCTTCGGCGGTCTCTGGGACCTTCCGGGCGGCGAGCTCGTCGGCGACGAGACACCCGCCGCCGCGCTCGCGCGCGCTGCCGCGGAACGCCTGGGCCTCGCGCTCGGCGGCGCCGAGCCTGCGGGCGCCGTCGACCACGCGCTCACGCACCGCCGGCTGCGCCTCCACCTCTTCCGCGCGGAGGCGCCGCCGGGCCGGCTGCGGCGGCGGCACTTCGACGCCCACCGCTGGGTCTCGCCCGACGCGCTGGCCGCGCTCCCCGTCGGCGCGCTCACCGCGCGGGCGCTCGCGGCCCTCGGACTCGCGGAGTAGGAGATCGGGCGTCCCGCCAGTCCGGTCGCGCTCCATCCACCCGGGGGCCCGCGACGGCCTCGAGACGACGGGAGGGCGCGCCGTTGTCGTGCGACCGGGCGTCCGATATCTGTGGCGCGGTCGCGGCCGCGCGGCTCGCGAGGAAGGAGCCACCCCTCTGCGCATCGCCATCCTAGGCGCCGGCATGGCCGGTCTGCTCTCGGCGATCAAGCTCCGAGACGCGGGCTTCGACGACTTCACGGTGTACGAGAAGGCCGACCGGGTGGGCGGCACGTGGCGGGAGAACACCTACCCGGGCATCGCCTGCGACGTCCCGTCCCATCTCTACAGCTATTCCTTCGAGCCGAACCCCGACTGGAGCCAGCGCTTCTCGCCGGGCGCCGAGATCCAGGCCTACTTCGAAGGCGTGGCGCAGCGGCGCGGCGTGATGCCGCACATCCGCTTCGGCTCCGAGGTCGTGCGCGGCGTGTTCTCGAACGGGCGCTGGCAGCTCGAGACGAGGGACGGCGTGCGCGACGCGGTGGACGCCGTGATCGCGGCGACGGGGGTCCTCCACCACCCGAACTTCCCGAAGATCGAGGGGCTCGACCGCTTCGCCGGGGCGCACTTCCACAGCGCCCGCTTCGACCACTCGGTGAAGCTCGACGGCCGCAGGGTCGGAATCGTTGGGACCGGCTCGAGCGCGGTTCAGATGGTGTCCGCGCTCGTCGGCCGCGTGGCGAAGCTCTCGCTCTTCCAGCGCACCGCGCAGTGGATCATGCCGCAGCAGAACCCCGCCTACGGCGAGGTCGAGCGCGCCGAGTTCCGCCGCCGACCGGAGCTGCTCGCCCAGACCTACGCCGACCTCGGGAACCTCTTCCACGCCTTCTCGACGGGGCTCGTCGACGCCGACTCCCCGCAGATGAAGGCGATCGAGGCGGCCTGCCGGGCGAACCTCGAGACGACGGTCCGTGACCCCGCGCTGCGCGAGAAGCTGCGGCCCACGTACCGCGCGGCCTGCAAGCGCCTCGTGATGTCGCCCGACTTCTACGAGGCGATCCAGAAGCCGAACGCCGAGGTCGTGACCGAGGGGATCGAGCGCGTCGAAGAGCGAGGCGTTCGCACGCGCGACGGGCGCCTGCACGTCCTCGACGTGCTGGTGCTCGCGACGGGCTTCCGGGTCGACCGCTTCGTGCGCCCGATCGAGGTGGTCGGGCGCGACGGCCGCAGCCTCGACGACTCCTGGTCGCAGCGCCCCAGCGCCTACCTCTCGATCTCGGTTCCGGGCTTCCCCAACTTCTTCATGCTGAACGGCCCGAACGGCCCGGTCGGGAACTTCTCGCTGATCGAGGTGGCCGAGCTCCAGCTCGGGTACGTGCTGCAGTTGCTCGAGCTCTTGCGCCGCCGGCGCTGCCGCGAAGTCAGCCCCGACGCCGAAGCGACCGCCCGCTTCGAAGCCGAGCGCACCGAGGCCGCTCGCCACACGATCTGGGCCTCCGGGTGCCGGAGCTGGTACCTCGACGACCGCGGCGTCCCGATGAGCTGGCCGTGGACCTTCGAGCGCTTCCGCGCGGAGATGTCCGCGCCGAAGCTCGACGCGTTCGAGCTGCGCTAGCACCGCGTTCGCCGCGCAGCGCGCCCCGGGCTCGTGGCGTCGGCTTGATAGGATTCCGCGCGATGGTCCATCGCTTCGGCGAGTGCGAGCTCGACGAGGGGTTGTTCCAGCTCCGCGTCGCTGGACGCGTCGCGAAGATCGAGCCCAAGGTCTTCGACGTGCTCTCGTTCCTGCTGCGCCATCGCGATCGCGTGGTGTCGAAGGACGAGCTGCTCGACGCGGTGTGGCCCGGCGAGAGCGTGAGCGAGTCGGTGCTCCCGCACTGCATCGCATCCGCGCGCCGCGCGGTGGGCGACGACCGCGCCGCGCAGCGCGTGATCCAGACCGTCCACGGGCGGGGCTACCGCTTCGTGGCGTCGCTGCGACCCGCGGACGGAGCGCGGCCGGCCGCGGCAGCCGCGGCGCCGGCGGCGCGCCGGCTCTTCGTCGGGCGCGAGGCGCCGCTGGCCCGCCTCCGCGAGGCGTGGGCCGAAGCGCGCGGAGGCCGCGGCGGGATCCGCCTGCTCGTGGGCGAGCCCGGCATCGGAAAGACGCGCCTCGCCGAAGCCCTGGCCGACGAGGTGCGCGGCGCCGGCGAGCTCGTGCTCTGGGGTCGGGCCCACGAGGGCGAGGGCGCGCCGGCCTACTGGCCCTGGATCCAGGTGCTGCGCGGCCTCGCCGACGGGTCCGACTCCCGGGACGACCCGCTGCACACGCTGCTCGCCGCGGGCGGCGACCCGGTGGATGCGACGCCGTCGAGCGTCGGATCCGCGGTCGATCGCGAGACCGGCCAGGCGCGCTTCCTGCTCTTCGACGGCGTCGCCGCCAGGCTCCGGCGCGCCGCCTCCGCGCGTCCCGTGCTGCTGGTCGTCGACGACCTCCACTGGGCCGACGCGCCGTCGCTGCGGCTGCTCGAGTTCCTCGCGCCCGATCTGCACGAGCTCGCGCTGCTGCTCGTCGGCACGTTCCGCGACGTGGAGCTGCGCCGCGGCCATCCGCTCTCCCGGCTCCTCGGCTCGCTCGCGCGCGAGCCCGCCTGCGATCGCGTGACGCTGCGCGGCCTCAGCGAGCCCGAGGTCGCGCAGCTCGTGCGCGCCATGACCGGTCGCGCTCCGCCCGGCTCGCTCGCCGCCACGGTGCACGAGATGACCGAGGGAAACCCGTTCTTCGTCCACGAGACCGTGAAGCTCCTCGAGGAGACCGGGCGGCTCGACGCGCCCCCGGCCCGCGGCGAGGCTCTGGCGCTGCCCCAGAGCGTGCGCGACGCGGTCGGACGCCGGCTGGACGCGCTCGGGCCCTCCTGCAACGAGATCCTGCGCGCCGCCGCGGTGCTCGGGCGCGAGCTCGAGCTGCGCGTCCTCGCGCGCGTCGTCGAGCATGGCCGCGAGGAGCTCCTCGCGAGGCTCGCGGAGGCGTGCGCCGCCGGCGTGCTCGTCGAGATCCCGGGCGGGCTCGGCCGCTACGCCTTCCGCCACGCCTTGATCCAGCAGACGCTCTACGACGAGCTCCGCACGCCCGAGCGCGTGGCGCTCCACCGCGCCGCCGCGCGCGCGCTCGAGGAGGCCTGCGCCGACGAGCTCGACGAGCGCCGCAGCGAGCTCGCGCACCACCTTTACGAGGCGGCGCAGGGCGGCGACGCGCTGCGCGCGGCGGAGGCCTGCTGCCGCGCCGCGGAACGGGCGCTCCGGCTGCTCGGCTACGAGGAGGCCGCCCGCTACTACGAGCGCGCCCTCGAGGCCGAGGCCCTCGTGACACCGAAGGACGACACGCGCCGCTGCGGGCTCCTGCTCGAGCTGGGCGACGCGCGCCAGGCCGCGGGCGAGCGCGACGCGGGCCGCGCGAGCTTCCTGCGGGCGGCGGAGCTCGCCCGCCGGGTCGGCCGCTCGGATCTGCTGGCGCGGGCCGCGATCGGCCACAAGGGGCCGATCGAGATGGGGATGGAAGAGGGCGCGCTCGCCCTGCTCGAGGAGGCGCGCGAGGCGGTGGCGGGCGACCATCCCCACTGGCGCGTCCGGCTCCTCGTGCGCTTGACCGGGACGCCCCCCCACAGCGACTCGATGGAGTCGCGCGAGCGGCTCTCGAGCGAGGCGCTCGCCATCGCGCGCGCGCTCGACGACCCGCTCGCGCTCGGCGAGGCCCTGAACGCGCGCGCGTGGGCGTGTCTCGGTCCCGATCGCCCAGACGAGAGGCTCGCCGTCGCGCAGGAGCTGATCGAGCTCGCGCGGCGGTCCGGCGAGCGCCGCCTCGCGCTGTTCGGATACGAGGCCGCGTACGGCGCCTCCCTGCTCCGGGGCGACGCCGGGGGCGTGCGAGCCGCGCTCGCGAGCTGGGTGGAAGACGCCGCCCTGCTGCGTCAGCCCGCTTACGTGTTCCTGGCCACCGCCGCCCAGGGAAGCTGGTGTCTGACGCAGGGCCGGTTCGAGGAGGCCGAGGCGTTGTTTCAGCAGGCGCTCGACGGCGGGCGACGCACCGTCCCCTTCGCGCAGCTCATGTACCAGGGCCAGATGGCGTGGCTGCGCTACCAGCGCGGTGATCAGGACAGGGCCGAGGTCGGGCTCGAGATCGGGCACGGAATGCTCGCACTGCCGGGCTTCGAGCAGCTCGGCCGCTGTGCCCTGGCCACGGCGTACAGCGTGAGCGGAGACCTCGCCGGGGCACGGCGCGAATTCGACGCGTTGGCAGCTGCCGGCTTCGACACGCTTCCGCGCAACGAGAGCTGGCTGCTCGTGCTCGGGATCGCGAGCGACATGGTGGCGTTGTTCGAAGAGCGCGAGCACGCGGGGACGCTGCATCGGCTGCTCCTCCCGTACTCGGAGCTCATCGCCTCGCACGACCTCGTGCGCGCGGCGACCGGGAGCGTGGCCTCGGTGCTCGGATCGCTGTGTCGCGTGCTCGGCCGC
>DATAGA010000081.1:0-3201 GCA_036257215.1 Myxococcota bacterium | reverse complement strand
CTCGCCGCGCGAGCGCGCGATGTAGTCGGTGATCTCGGGCGTCTTGGCCGGGTCGCGGATGCACTCCTGGATCGTGCGGGTGCTGCGCATGACCTCGACGGCCGGGACGCGCCCGGTCTCCTTCTTGTCCGGCAGGAGCCGGAGCGACACGATCGCCTTCAAGTTGTCCGCGAGGCGCGCGCGCACCTGCAGCTGCTCCTCGGTCGGGAAGAACGAGACCAGCCGCCCGATCGTGGAGGCGGCGTCGGCGGTGTGGATCGACGAGAAGACGAGGTGCCCGGTCTCGGCGGCCTTCAGCGAGGTGTCGACCGTCTCGAGGTCGCGCATCTCCCCCACCATGATCACGTCGGGGTCCTGGCGCAGCGCGGCGCGCAGCGCGGCGGGGAAGGAGGCCGTGTCGGTCCCGATCTCGCGCTGCGTGATGATGCTCTTGTCGTGCTTGAACACGAACTCGATCGGATCCTCGACGGTGACGATCTTGCAGCGCCGCGCGCGGTTGATCTCGTTGATCAGGACCGCCAGCGTCGTCGACTTGCCCATGCCCGTTGCGCCGGTGACGAGCACGTAGCCGCGGCGCAGGAGCGCGAGGTCGCGCAGCGAGCCCGGCAGGTTGAGCGTGTCGAGGTTCTTCACGTCGAGCGGGATCACGCGCAGCACGACGTTGAAGAAGCGGCGCTGGCGCGAGATGTTGACGCGGAAGCGGCCTTCGCCGGGGAGCTCGTAGGCGAGGTCGATCTCGTTCCAGGCCATCTCGCCGCCGCGCTCGTCGCCCTCGAGCAGGAGGCGCGCGATCTCCTCGGTGTCCTGGCCGACCAGGACCTTGTAGCGGAGCTCGACCAGGTTCCCGTTGAAGCGGTAGAGCGGGAGGTTCCCGACCTGGAAGTGGATGTCGGAGGCGCCCTTCTCGATGCCGAGGCGCAGGAGGCGGTAGAATTTCTCCCGGTCCATTCGGTCGCTCTCCCCCCGCCTGCACGCCGCCCCTCGGGCGCTGCCCGGGCGTCCCCGTGCGTATCGGCCGTCGCCGGGACCGCTTGACCCGCTCCGCGTCCGGCCCCCTGCCGCTCCGCTATGTTGGGCGGTCCGGTGCACCGGAGCGGGAGGTCGGCGATGGGAGCTCCGGCGCGGGGCGCGCGAGCGCGGCTGCGGGCCAGGCGCGTCGTCCTGGCGCTCGCCGTCGGTCTCGGCGCCGCCGGCGCGGACGCCGAGGAGCCCGTGGCCGCGGACGCCGAGGAGCCCGCCGCCGCGGGCGCGGCGGAGGCCGCCGCCGAGCCCGCGCCGGACCCGCAGGCGCCGGCGGCACCCGAGCCCGTCGGGCTCGACCGCCTGCTCAAGCTCCCCGCCGGCTCCGAGTACGGCAGCGGCGAGCGCCGCGGCGGCCGCAGCCGCGGCCAGTGGGCGGCGCGTTTCGGCGGGCTGCGGCGCGCGCTGGCGCAGGAGCGGCGCGGCCTCGAGAGCGCACAGCAGGAACGCGACCGCATCGCGGGGAGCGCCGACCAGTGGCTGCTCGGCCCGCCGGGCGCGACGCGCGAGAACGCGCCGCTCGACTTCCGGCTGCGCCAGGAGATCGCGCGCCACCGCGACGAGATCGACCGGCTCGAGCAGGACTTGCGCGAGCTCGACGTGGAGGCGGACCTCGCGAACGTTCCACCGGATTGGCGCGAGTAGAGGCGAGTGGCTAGGGTGCACGCCGCCTCGGGAGGGCGCATGGCACCGCACGACGACGGGGGCGAGAGCCGGGGACGCGTCGACTTGACGTCGATCCTCTACATCGCGGGCGGAATCCCGGCGATCATCGTCTACATCGTCATCGTGTTCGTGCTGGCGCGGTTCCTCTCCTTCCCCGCCTGACCCCGAACCGGGACGCCTTCCGGAAAGCGGCTCCGCGGGAGAGCTGTGAGCTGCCGGCGCGCTTCCAGGGCGCTGCCGCTGCGCGCGTCGGCAACTCGACGGCGAGGCCGCCGGGCGCGCGCGGGGAAGCTTCCGGGGCCGGGCGTTTGCTCCGCCTTCCCGTGGCCTTAGCTCAACTTTGGCGGGTCCCGTGACGATCCCTGGAAGGTGTTCCCCCTCACCCCCCCGCGCGCCGCGATCCTCGCCCTGGGCCTCGCCCTGGCCGTCCCGCTCGCGCCGGGCTGCGCGCGGCTCCCGCTGGCCCGGCCGCTAGCGACCGCCCGCTACGACTACTTCACGGTTCCCCCGCAGACCGACCCGTGGTCGGCCAAGATCGCCGCCTGGCAGCGCCGCGAGCGCTTCCCGGCGCCGCCCTCGCGCGAGGGGACGCCGGCCTCGGTCTCCGGCCCCGGCGGCGCCGCGGCTCCGCCCGCGGGCGAGGCGCCCGACCTGCGCGCCAAGTACCAGACGTTCCGCGTGGAGCAGAAGCGCGCGCTCGCGCGCCAGGTCGCCGCGTGGATCCAGAGCCAGGCGCGCTTCCACTACCAGCCCGACGGCACGATCGACCACTGGGCGACGCTCTCGGAGACCCTCACCCGCGGCGTCGAGGACTGCGACGGTCTCGAGCTGCTCGTGAACCGCTACCTGCGCGACGTCGGCTTCCGCGACGACGAGGTCTACCGCGCGATCGTCTTCCGCCCCGCCGACGGACAGCACCACATGGTGACGTTCTGGTTCGAGGACCGGACGGATCCGTGGGTCATCGACCCGACCGGCGCGATGACGTCCGGCATGCCGCGCATGTCGGAGCTGCCCGACTGGGCACCGCTCAAGGTCTTCAGCGAGACGCGCGAGTTCAGCGTCCGCGCCGCCGCGGCGCCGCTGCGCTAGACGCGGAGCGCGTCTCGGGCGGGTCGCGCGCGCGGTTTGACGCCGCGACCCCCTCTACCCATACTCGCGCGCCATGCTGCAGCGGCGGCGCACGCGTGCCCTCGGGCTCCTCGCCGCGCTGGCGCTCGCCTGCGGCCCCGCGGCCGATACGCCGGGCTCCGACGCGTTCGAGGTCGCGCTGCTCACGCCGGGCTCGGTCTCCGACGGGGGCTGGAACCAGGGCGCCTACGACGGGCTGAAGCGCATCGAGGCCGAGCTCGGGGCGCGCATCTCCCACGTCGAGACGAAGACGCCCGCGGAGTTCGAGGAGGGCTTCCGCGACTACGCCTCGCGCGGCTTCGACCTCGTGTTCGGCCACGGCTTCGAGTACCAGGAGCCCGCCGCGCGCGTGGCGGCCGAGTTCCCGAAGACGATCTTCATCAC
>DATAGA010000069.1:0-3248 GCA_036257215.1 Myxococcota bacterium | reverse complement strand
GCGCGAGCGGCGGTACACGTCGTCGACGCTGGCGCCGCGGCGGAACGCCTCGGCGATCGCCCACGGGCGCCCGGGCCGCGGCACCTCGATCTGCTTCCAGAGCTCCTCCATCCCCGCGCGGCCCTCGGGCAGCGCCGGCCGCTCGAGCCCGGCGTGGCCGATCTCGAGCGAACGCAGCGCCTTCTGGAAGCTCTCCTTGAAGGTGCGCCCGATCGCCATCGCCTCGCCCACCGACTTCATCTGGGTCGTGAGCACGTTGTCGGCACTCGGAAACTTCTCGAAGGTGAAGCGCGGGATCTTCGTGACGACGTAGTCGATGCTCGGTTCGAAGCTCGCCGGCGTCTCGCGGGTGATGTCGTTGCGGATCTCGTCGAGCGTGTACCCGACGGCGAGCTTCGCGGCGATCTTCGCGATCGGGAAGCCCGTCGCCTTCGACGCCAGCGCGGACGAGCGCGACACCCGCGGGTTCATCTCGACGACGACCATCGCGCCGTCGTCGGGGTTCACCGCGAACTGGATGTTCGAGCCGCCCGTGTCGACGCCGATCTCGCGGATGATGGCGATCGCCGCGTCGCGCATCACCTGGTATTCCTTGTCGGTGAGCGTCTGCGCGGGCGCGACCGTGATGGAGTCCCCCGTGTGGACACCCATCGGATCGAAGTTCTCGATCGAGCAGATGATGACGACGTTGTCGGCGCCGTCGCGCATCACCTCGAGCTCGAACTCCTTCCAGCCGACGACGCTCTGCTCGACCAGGCACTCGTGGCGCGGCGACTGGGCCAGCGCCCAGCGCACGAGGGGCTCGAACTCCTCCTCGCGCCACGCGATGCTGCCGCCCGTGCCGCCGAGCGTGAAGCTCGGCCGGATGATCGCCGGAATCCCGGTCGTCTTCACGATTCGGCGGGCGTCCTCGAGCGAGCGGGCGTAGCCCGAGGCGGGCAGCGCGAGCCCGAGCTTGCGCATGGCGGCGGCGAAGCGCTCGCGGTCCTCGGCCTTGAGGATCGCCTCGAGCTGCGCGCCGATGAGGCGCACCCCGTGGCGCTCGAGCAGACCCGATTCGGCGAGCTCGACGGCGAGGTTGAGCGCCGTCTGGCCGCCGATCGTCGGGAGGACGGCGTCCGGCTTCTCCCGCTCGAAGATCCGCTCGACCGTCTCGACCGTCATCGGCTCGACGTAGGTCCGGTCCGCGGTGCCCGGGTCCGTCATGATCGTGGCCGGGTTCGAGTTGAGCAGCAGGACCCGGAAGCCCTCCTCGCGCAGCGCCTTGCACGCCTGCGTGCCCGAGTAGTCGAACTCGCAGGCCTGGCCGATCACGATGGGACCGGACCCGATCACGAGGATGGAGCGGATGTCGCTGCGGCGCGGCATCAGGACCCCTTCGCGATCGCGGCGCCGGACACGCGCTCACCCGCCGCGTGGCGGGCGACCATCTCGCGGAAGCGCCGGAAGAAGTACGCCGCGTCGTGAGGCCCGGGCGACGCTTCGGGGTGGTACTGCACCGAGAAGAGCGGGCGCTCGGCGTGGGCGAGGCCCTCGACCGTGTCGTCGTTCAGGTTCACGTGAGTGATCTCGACCGGCTCGCCCGCCCGCCGCAGCGACTCGGCCTCCACGGCGTAGCCGTGGTTCTCGGCGCAGATCGCGACCTGGCGCGTGGCGAGGTCCTGGCCCGGCTGGTTGCCGCCGTGGTGGCCGAACTTGAGCTTGCGCGTCGTGCCGCCGAGCGCGAGGCCGAGGATCTGGTGGCCGAGGCAGATGCCGAACACCGGGTAGTCGCGCGCGAGCTCGCGCACGGGCTCGCGCACGCCTTCGACGGCCGCCGGGTCGCCCGGCCCGTTCGAGAGGAACACCGCGTGCGGCTGGAGCGCGCGCACCTCCGCGGCCGAGGTCTTGGCCGGCACGACCGTGACGTCGAAGCCGTTCTCGACGAGCAGGCGCAGGATGTTGCTCTTGATGCCGAAGTCGTACGCGACGAGGCGGAAGGCGGGGCTCGGGCGCGGCGCCCGCGGCACCTGGCCGTCCACGCCGGGCCAGAGCCCCTCGCTCCAGCGGTAGGGCGCGGCGCAGGTCACCTCCGCGACGAGGTCGCGGCCGTCGAGCGGGGGCACGGCGCGCGCGCGCTCCCGCAGCTCCGCCTCGTCCTGCTGCGCGGGGTCCGTGGAGAGCACGCCGTTCTGGAAGCCGTGGTCGCGAATGCGGCGCACGAGCGCGCGCGTGTCGAGCCCCGAGACGGCCGGGACGCCGTGGGCGGCGAGGAAGTCCTGCAGCGAGCGCTCCGAGCGCCAGCTGCTCGGCACGTCGAAGAACTCCTTGACGACGAAGCCGGCGAGGAACGGGCGCTTCGACTCCATGTCGAGCGCGTTCGTACCGACGTTCCCGATCTGCGGGTACGTCATCGTCACGATCTGCCCGGCGTAGGACGGGTCCGTGAGGATCTCTTGATACCCGGTGAGGCTCGTGTTGAAGCACACCTCGCCCCCGCGCACCGCCGCGGCGCCGTGGGCGCGGCCGCGGTAGACGGTGCCGTCGGCGAGGACGAGCCGGGCGGGCCGCGGCGGCGCCGTCACGCGAGGACTCCGCGGTCGACGTGGTAGACGAGCCGGCCCTCGACGATCGTGACGACGGCGCGGCCGACGAACTCGCGGCCCGCCCACGGCGAGTTGCGGCTCTTCGAGAAGCCCTTCGCGGGGTCGTACGTCCAGCGGCGCTCCGGGTCCACGATGGTGACGTCGGCCGGCGCGCCGACCGCGAGCCGGCCGCCGGGGCGGCGCAGGATGCGCGCGGGGTTCGTGGACATGCGGCGCACCCACTCGAGCGGCGCGAGCTCGCCCGCCCGCACGAGGTCGAGCGCGACGGGCACGGCCGTCTCGAGCCCGATGATGCCGTTCGGCGCCTCCGCGAAGTCGACCTCCTTCTCGTGGACGGCGTGGGGCGCGTGGTCGGTGGCGACCGCGTCGATCGTCCCCTCGGCGAGCGCGCGCCGGCACGCGCGCACGTCCTCGGCCGAGCGCAGCGGTGGCGCCATCTTCGTGTTGGTGTCGTAGCCGAGCGTCGCCTCGTCGGTGAGCGTCAGGTGGTGCGGAGTCACCTCGGCCGTCACGTGCACGCCGCGGCTGCGCGCCGCGCGGATCAGCTCGACGGCCGCCGCCGTCGACACGTGGCCGACGTGGAGGTGGGCGCCGGTCGCCTCCGCGAGCATCAGGTCGCGCGCGACGCAGACGGACTCCGCCACGGCGGGGTTCCCCGGGAGC
>DATAGA010000060.1:0-5895 GCA_036257215.1 Myxococcota bacterium | reverse complement strand
ATCGGGTAGGCCCGGGAAAGAGCCGACGTCGGAGCTGCGGCCCGGGCCGACCCGGGGCCCGGACGGCCACCGGGTGCCGAGCGCGGAGTGGTACGTTGCGGCCCGGTGCGCGCCCTCGCCCTCGACTTCGACGGCGTGATTTCGGACAGCATCCGCGAGGCCTTCGAGGTGGGGCTGCGCACGTTCGCGGCGCTGCGCCCGGGCACGCGCCTCGCGGCGCTCGCGCAGGCGCTGGCGGCCGAGCAGCAGCCGCAGCTGTTCGCCGCGTTCCTCGCCCTCGTTCCCCTCGGCAACCGCGCCGAGGACTACGGCGTCGCCCTCGAGGCGCTGGAGCGGGGCACGGCGCTCCCCGACCAGGCGGCCTACGACGCGTTCCGCGCGGGGCTCGGCCCCGCCTGGCTCGCCCGCTTCCACCGGCGGTTCTACGAGGAGCGCGCCTCCTTCGCGGCGCGCGAGCGGGCGCGCTGGCTCGCGGCCATGCCCCCCTACGCCGCGTTCGTGGACCTGCTGCGCCGCCGCCGGGGCGACGCCGTGCTCGCGATCGCGACCGCGAAAGACCACCTCTCCGTGAGCGAGCTCCTCCGCGCCCATCGACTCGAGGACCTGTTCGACCCGCGCTGGATCCTCGACAAGGAGACGGGCGTCTCGAAGCGCGCCCACCTCGAGCGGCTCGCCAGCGGCCTCGGGCTCGCGTTCAAGGACATCACGTTCGTGGACGACAAGGTCAATCACCTGGAGTCGGTGGCGCCGCTCGGTGTCCGCTGCGCGCTGGCGGCCTGGGGCTACAACGGGCCGCGAGAGCGGGAGCGCGCCGCGCGCCTCGGCTTCCTGGTGGCCACGCTGGAGGACGCCGAGGTGCAGCTCTTCGGCAACGCGCCGCCGCGTCTCCGCGGCGAGCTGCGCTAAGCTCCTCGGGTCATGTCGGTGGGTCTCGGCTTCCGGATGCACGCGGAGCGCACGCCCAACCCGAACAGCATCAAATGGGTGCTGGGCGACGAGATCGCGCCGCCGGGCGTCACGGCCGACTTTCCGGCGCCCGTCGGCGCCGACGTGTCCCCGCTGGCGGCCCGGCTCTTCGCGGTGAAGGGCGTGACGGGCGTCTTCGTGGCGTCGCACTTCGTCACCGTGACGAAGAACGACGACGCCGACTGGACCGAGCTCGCGCAGCCGCTGGTCGACGCGATCAAGACGTTCGCGGCGACGGGCGAGAGCGCGCTCGGCCCCGACTTCGTCGCGAAGGCGCCCGAGCCCGAAGGCGACGTCGTCGGCCGGATCCGACGCATCCTCGAGGACGAGGTGCGCCCCGCCGTCGCGATGGACGGCGGAGACGTCGTGTTCGCGGGCTACCGCGACGGCGTGGTCGAGGTGCAGCTGCAGGGCTCGTGCGCAGGCTGTCCGAGCTCGACCGCGACGCTGCGCTTTGGCATCGAGCAGAGGCTCCGGGAGGAGGTCCCGGAGGTGCAGCGGGTCGTGTCCGTCTAAGGCAGAGGTAGCCGTGGAGCGCGGCGCCCGATCCACCCCCCCGGACGGCGCCGCAGCGGAGTCCGGCGCGCAGCGCCGGCAGGGAGTGGAGCTTGGCGTTCGGGGGGAGGCGGTCCGTTCCGGGTCCGTTCGACGACATCCGGGTCCAGGCGCGGCCCGAGCCGCGACGGCGCCGCATGCGTCTGCGCGGGAAGCTGACGCTCGGGCTCCCCCTGTTCGTCGGGCTGGGAGCCGGGCTGTGGCTCGCGGGGCCCGAGGTCGCCGCGCGGGACGCCGTCTCGGCGTGGCTCGAGCCCCCGGCGGATCTGCGGCTCCAGCCGCAGGAGGCGCCCGTGCTCCCGCTCCCCTGGGCGCCGGGCGAGGTGCTCGCGCGCCTTCCGGCCTCGCGCACGGCGTTCGAGGCGGCGCTCGCGAGCGCGGACTGGCTGCCGCCGCAGGTCGAGCCGGGCCGCCCGCTCTGGGAGAGCGTGCCCGCGCCGGCCGATCGGCCGGACCTCGTCTCGCCGCTGCGGGTCCAGTACACGCTCGACGCGTCGCTCTCCCGTGCGGTGTTCGACCTGCTCGACGAGGGTCACGTCGACCTCGGCCACGTGATCGTGTTGGATCCCGCGACGAGCGACGTCCTCGCCTACGCCTCGACCGACGTCGAGCGCTTCCCGCCCACCGAGACCTACCCCGCCGCCTCGCTGATCAAGGTCGTGACGGCCGCGGCGGCGCTCGACCGCACGCCCGGCGCCGCGCAGCGCGCGTGCCGCTACGACGGCAGCCCGTACCGGCTCACGCGCGGTCGCGTCGACCCGCCGCGGCGCGGCACCGAGGTGTCGCTGCGCAAGGCGCTCGCGACGTCGAACAACCAGTGCTTCGCCCAGCTCGCGGTGCACGAGCTCGGGGCGGCGCGCATGCTCGACGTGATCCGGCGCTTCGGCCTGCTCGAGGCGCCGGCGCCCGCGCACGCCGCCGGCCGGGCGTCCGACCCCGGTCGCGACGCCTACGAGCTCGGGCGGCTCGGCTGCGGCCTCGCCGGCTGCCGCATCACGCCGCTCCACGCCGCGCGCCTCGCGGGCACGATCGCGGACGGCTGGCTGCGCCAGCCGCGCTGGGTGGCGCGCGTCGTCGACGGGAGCGGGCGCGACCTGGCGCTGCCCGAGTCCGAGCCGCCGCGCCGGGTGCTCACGTCGTCGCTCGCCGCGCAGGTGCGCGACATGATGGTCGAGACGACCGTGCGCGGGACCGCCCGCCGCGCGTTCCACCCGAAGGGCCGCCCGCTGATCCCGGGCGTCGCGGTCGCGGGCAAGACCGGAAGCCTCTCGGGCAAGGACCCGGACGGCCGCTACGAGTGGTTCATCGGCGCCGCGCCGGCCGAGCGCCCGCGCATCGCCGTCGCGGTCGTCGTCGTGCAGGGGAAGCTCTGGCACTCCACCGCGTCGCAGCTCTCGGCGCAGGTGCTGCGCCTGCTCTTCTGCGACGAGCGCGGCTGCTCCCCGAACGCGCTGCACCGCTGGCGCGCGCCGGCCACGGCGCCGCCGGTGCCGGCGGCTCCCGCGGACGCGGAGGTCGCGGCGAAGCCGGAGGTCTGACGGCCTCGAGTGCTGCGACGCTCAGCGCTCGCCGCGCTCGTCCTCGTGCGCGGCGAGAACACGCGTGACGACGCTGCCGAGCGCGTCGCACTCGCCGCCCTGGAGCGGCTCGACCGACGGAAGATGCGCCACCAGCGCCTCGAGCCGCCGGCGCGCTGCGGGAGAGAGGCGCTCGAAGCGCAGCGCCACGCCGTCCGGGCCGTCGTTGCGCACGACCTCGGCGCGCGCCGCGATCGGCGGCTCGCCCGCCTCGCCGTAGATGGCGAGCTCGAACGACTGGCCCGGCACGAGGTCGGGGTTCGGTTCGATCCGCATGCCGCCCGCGGAGATGTCGCGGCCCATCCAGACGAGGCGCGCCTCGTCGGTGCGCGCCCGTACCTCGCGCGCGAACGCCGCGCGGCGGCTCTTGCGGCGCTCGCTCGGCGCCCCGGCGCCGGCGGCGGGGAGCGCGCCCTCGCGCGCCACCCTCGCTGCGGATCGCTCCGCCTGCCTTCCCCGAAAGCGGGTGAGGGGCAGCGGCGCCTCGGGCGCGACCTCCAGGGCCGGCTCCGCGGGGCGGGTATCGGGGGCCGCGACGGTCGCACCGGGAGACCCCGACGCCGTCTCCGCCGGGCCGTGTTCGAGCGCGCCCTCCGCGCAGCGCGCGATCGCCGTGCGCAGCGCCCGCTCCTGCGCCGCGCGCAGCGGCTCGAACGCGAGCGCGATCGCGACCTCGGAGCGCGCCCGCGCGCTCTCGCGCACGCGCACGACGCGGGCGCGCACCCACGCGCCGCGGCCCGCGAGCGAGGCCGGCAGCTCGAGCGAGAGGCGTGAGCCGACGGGCAGCGGCTGCGACGCGAGCAGCCGCGCGCCGCCGGAGGAGAGCTCGATCAGGGTGGCACTGCGCCGGCGCAGGCCGGTGCGGCACTGGACCTCGCAGCCGATCGCGAAGCGCCGCTCGCGACGCCGTTCCTCGCCGGTGTAGACCGCGCGCAGGAGGAGCAGGCGCAGCGCCTCGCGGTGGACCGGCGTGCGGACCAGGAAGTCGAAGCGCTGCCCGCGCAGCGCGTCGCGCAGCGCGTTCGAGTCCTCCGCCGCGACCGCGATCTTCGCCGGTCCGCCTTCGGCCCGGCCGGGCCAGCGCTCGACCAGCGCGGCGTGGCGGGGCGTCGTCACGAACAGCAGCGCCGGCGGGTCGAGTCGCCGGGGCACGGCGCTGCCGCGCAGGTGGGCGTAGTCGACGTCGAGCTCGTCGAGGGCGTCGCGCACGTTCTCGAGCTCGCCGTCGTCCACGACGAGGACGGAGGGGCCCTTCGACATGGCGCGCCTCTCGGCAGGGGTTCGGCTACGGCCTCTCAGTCGGCGGGCGGCGCCTCCCGCTGTAGGGGCGCCCCGGCGTCCGGGTCGCGGAGGCCGGGGGACCCGCCGGCCGGCGCGTCAGCGGACGGGCGCGCGCGGGCCCGTCCCGCCACGGCCCCGAGCAGGACCACGCCCGCGCCGAGCAGGCCGAAGGCGGCGCCCACCTGCGCGCCCGGCGCCAGCGCGATGGCGAACGAAGGCATCACCACGGAGAGCGAGTTGTTGACGCCGTGACAGAGGACCGCCGTCCACACGCTCGCGCCCGCGAGCGCCGCTGCGCCGAGGTAGAGCCCGAGCCCGAACGCGGCGGGCGACTGCACGGGGTCGCCGTGGACGGCCGCGAAGGCGAGGGACGACACGACGACGGCTCCCGCCGCTCCGAGCCGCGGCAGCGCGAGCTGCTGCACGAGCCCGCGGAAGAGCAGCTCTTCTCCGAACGCGGGCGCGAGCCCGATCGCGACGAACGCGAGCACGCGCGACGGCCCCTCGCTCGCCGTCACGATGCGGTCGAGCTCGGCGAGCGTGCCCGTGTCGCGCAGCGCCGCGAGCGAGATCAAGAGGCCCAGCGCGTGGCTCACGCACACGAACCCGACTGCGACGAGCGCGAGCTCGAGCGCGGAGAGGCGCGGGCGGCCGAGCGCGAGCGCGCGCGGCAGCGCCTGCCCGGCGAGGAACGCGACGCCGAACGCGGTGCAGAGGAAGAGCATCTGTGCGGAGAGCCCGGCGAGGAGCTGCGTGCGCGGGGACTCCGGCGCGCGCTGGAGCAGCGCGCTGCCCGCAGCGGCGAACGCGAACCCGGCGGCGAGGAGCGCGGCGCCCGCGCGCACCTCGCGACGCATGGCCGCGCGTCCGGCCGGTGCCCGCGTTTCAGCCTCGGCGCGCGCGTCCTCGGCGTCGGTCGCCGGCCGTTCCACGCGTCGATGCTACCGTAGACGACGTGAGCGGATCCGACCTCGCCCCCGCGCTCCTCGTCGCGATGCCGCAGCTTCTGGACCCGAACTTCCACCGGGCCGTCGTGCTCCTGATCGAGCACGACGAAGGCGGCACCTTCGGTCTCGTGCTGAACCGCACGACGGATCTCCCCGTCGGACACTTGTGCGAGAGCCTCGGCATCCCGTGGCGCGGCGGCAGGGAACGCGAGGTGAGCTGGGGCGGGCCCGTGCAGCCCGAGCACGGCTGGCTCCTGCTCGGCGACACCGCGCCGGATCACGAGGACGCCGAGCCGGTGCTGGACGGCGTGCGTTTCTCGCGCTCGCCCGACGTGCTACGCGAGGTGGCGAAGGCGCCCCCGCGCCGCTTCCGCGCGTTCCTCGGCTATGCCGGCTGGGGCCCGGGTCAGCTGCGCGACGAGCTCGTCCAGGGCGCCTGGATCGTCGCCCCCGCGAGCGCCGAGTTCGTCTTCGACGCCCCGCTCGACACGCTCTGGGAAGACGTCGTCCGCAACCTCGGCATCGACCCCGCCACGCTGGTCCCGACGCAGGGCGTGAACTAGGCGCCG
>DATAGA010000629.1:0-8272 GCA_036257215.1 Myxococcota bacterium | reverse complement strand
CTTCTCGACACTCGGCTGGTTCGCGGACCCGCTCACCGGCCCCCTCGCGCGGCTCGAACGCAGCCGCCTCGCCGAGACGCTGCTGCACGAACTGGTACACGCGACCGTGTTCATCGGCGGGGACGCAGACTTCAACGAGGGGCTCGCCACGTTCGTGGGCCAGGAGGCCGCGGTGCGCTTCTTCGCCTGGAGCGAGGGCGAGGCCGCGGAGGCGCGGGAGCGCCGGCGCGTCGAGGAGGACCGCCGCGTTGCCGCGCTTCTGCTCGACTACCGCGCCCGCGTGCGCGACCTCTACGCGCGCGAGCCGATGGGGCCCGCGCGCGACGACGCGCGCGCGGCGCTCGAAGCCGAGGCGCGAGCCGCCCTCGCCTCCCTTCCGCTCGCGACGCGAGATGCCGCGCACACGGCCGAGCTGGCCCGCCTCAACGACGCGTGCCAGGCTCTCGCGGGCACCTATCAATCCGACCTGGCCCGCTACGAGGCCGCGCTGGCGCGGCTCGGCGGCGACCTGCGGGCGTTTGTGGTCGAAGCGCGCCGGGCGGCGGACACAGCCGACGCGCGCGGCACGTTGCTCGGAGCGGCGCGGTGAAGGAGGCGCCTCGGCGGCGTCCTTCCACCCGGTGCGCGCGGCCGGGCCCTGCGCCGACTCGCGTGGCGGCGCGCCAGGTTGCGGGGCGCTCCTGCGTTCCGGAGAGCGGCGGGGCCGCGCTCAGGACGCGCGGCGCGTGTGCCGAAGAAGCGTTGACTGCCGGCGCGGCATAGAGGAGGGGACGTGGCTGCGGAGGACGAGCGGGCCGGCGCGCAGGTCGAGGCGATGGACCCCGCGGCGGCGGCGGACGCCGCGGGGCGCTTTCGCGCGAACGTGGAGCGCGCGCTGCGCGGCAAGACGGAGGTCGTTCGGCGCGCGGTCGAGACGTTCGTCTCGGGCGGGCACCTCCTGATCGAGGACGTGCCGGGCGTCGGCAAGACGACGCTCGCGCGCGCGCTCGCGCGCTCGGTCGAAGCCAGCTTCCGGCGCATCCAGTTCACGAGCGACCTGCTCCCGAGCGACGTCCTCGGCGCCTCGGTGCCCGAGCTCGCCGCCGGGCGCGCGACCGGCCGGTTCGTGTTCCAGCCCGGTCCGCTCTTCGCCCAGGTCGTCCTCGCCGACGAGATCAACCGCGCGAGCCCGAAGACGCAGTCCGCCCTGCTCGAGGCGATGAGCGAGGGCCGCGTGACGCTCGACGGCCGCACCCACCGGCTGCCCGAGCCCTTCTTCGTGGTGGCGACACAGAACCCCGCGGAGCACCACGGCACGAGCCCGCTCCCGGAGTCGCAGCTCGACCGCTTCCGCATGCGGCTGCGGCTCGGCTATCCCGAGCCCGCCGACGAGGCGGCCCTCGTGCGGGACGACCCCGCGCTGCACGCCCTGCCCGAGCTCGAGCCCGTGCTCAGCGTCGAGAACGTCCTCGCCATGCGGGCCGCCGCCGAGCGGGTGAAGCTGGCCGACGCGGTGATCGCGTACCTCCTCGCGATCGTGGCGGAGACACGGCAGCACGACGCCGTTCACCTCGGCGTGTCGCCCCGCGGCGCGCTCTCGCTGCGGCGCGCCGCCCAGGCGCGCGCGCTCGTGGACGGCCGCGACTTCTGCATCCCGGAGGACGTGCGGGAGCTGGCTGTCGACGTGCTCGCACACCGGATCGTGATCGACCCGCGCGGCAACCTGCAGCGCGGCGTCGAGGAGAGCGAGTGGCTCGTTCGCGAGATCCTCGAGCAGGTGCCGGTCCCGCTCTGAGCGGACGCCGGGATCCCGCCCGACGGCGGCGGCGACGCGCGCGCGGATCCCGGTCGCTCTGGCTGCGCGTCCAGCGCTGGCTGCGGCCGCCCCGGACGCTGCGGCCGACGCGCGCGGGATGGCTCTTCTTCGTCCTCACGATGGGCGTCGGCTTCGCCGCGCTCAACACCGGCAACAACCTGCTCTACTTGGTGTTCTCCTTCCTGCTGGCCTTCCTCGTGCTCTCCGGCGTCCTGTCCGAGGCGGCGCTTCGGCGCATCGAGGTGCGCCGGCGGCTGCCGCGCGAGGTCTTCGCCGAGAGCCCGGTCCCGGTCGCGCTCGAGATCGAGAACGCGCAGCGGCGGATCCCTTCGTACGCGATCGTGGTCGAGGACCTCGCCGGCGCGGACGTCCTGGCCGGCACACCGCTCGGCCGCGTTTTCGTGCTCCGGCTCGGTCCCGGCGTCCGACAGCAGCGCGCGTACCTGCTGCGCGCGGACGCGCGCGGCCCGCTGCGGTTCGCCGGCTTCCGCGTCTCGACGCGCTTCCCGTTCGGCCTCTTCGCGAAGTCGCTCCTCCTCGAGGCGCCCGCCGAGACCCTCGTCTACCCCGCCATCGACGCGCTGCGCGCTGCCGCGCTCACCGCGGCGACGCGCCAGGTCGGCGAGGCGCGCAGCCGCCAGCAGGGCCGCGGGACGGAAGCGGCCGGGCTGCGCGCCTGGGTGCCCGGCGACTCCGCGCGCTCGGTGCACTGGCGCGCCTCGGCTCGGCGGGGCGCGCTGCTCGTGCGCGACCGCGAGCGCGAGGAGCAGCCCGAGCTCGAGGTGCTGCTGCGGACCCGAGGCCGGCCGGCCGACGCCGCGTTCGAGCTCGCCGTCCGCCACGCCGCTTCCGAGGTCGTGGCGCACCTCGACGCCGGCTTCCGCGTGGGCCTCGCCAGCGACGCCGAGCGGTTCCGCCCCGACGAAGGCCACGTCCACCGCGCGCGCATACTCTCGTACCTCGCTCGCGTCGCGCCCACCGGCGACGAGGCCGCCGCGTGAGCCGGCGCGAGTTCCGCGCCGACCTCGACGCGCCGCGCCCGGCCGCCGCGTTCGTCATGGCGATCGCGGCCTCGCTGACGCTCGCAGTGACGCGGCAGATCGCGCCCGCCGTGCTGGCCGTCGCGGCCGTCGCGATCGCGCTCGGGGCCTGGCGGCGCGAGTCGCCCCATCCCGCGCAGCGCAGTCCCTGGCTGCTCAACCCGATCCTCGGGGCGATCGCCGCGTTCGCGCTCGCCCTGTGGATCCAGGGCGCGCTGGCCATGGTCGCCCTCGCCCACTTCGCGGTGCTGACCCAGGCACTCCAGCTCCTCGACGCCCGCCCTCGCCGCTCGGAGTTCCTGCTCGTCGCGCTCGCGCTCTTCCAAGTGGTGCTCGCGGCCAACCTGACCGACAGCCTGCTCTTCCCGCCGCTGCTCGTCGTGTTCTCGATGGCGGCGGTCTGGACGCTCATGGTGCACACGCTGCGCGCCGAGGCGATCGAGGCCGGCGAGGCGAGCGCGGTTCGCGGGGTCGTGACGCGGCAGCTGCTCGGCATGACCTGCACGGCGTCGCTGCTCACCGTGGTCCTCGCGCTCGTCATCTTCCCGCTGCTCCCGCGCATCCGGGCCGGCGCCTTCGTGAGCGGCGGGCTCGGCGGCTCGCTCGCGGTCTCGGGCTTCTCGGACCGCATCGAGCTCGGCGACCTCGGCCGGATCCGGCTCGATCCCCAGCTCGCCATGCGCGTCGACACGCTGCGCGGCGAGGAGCCGCCGCCCGAGTCCGCGTACTGGCGCGGTCTCGCCTTCGACCACTTCGACGGACGCCGCTGGTCCGTGACGCCCGCGCAGCGCTCGATCGTGCCCGGATCCGCCGAGATCGGCCTCGCGCTCGCCTCCGAGCGACGCGGACAGCGCCTCGTGCAACGCATCGTGCGCGAGCCCGTGACCTCGGGCGTCCTGTTCTCGGCCGGGCGCGGCCTGCGCGTCCAGGGCGCGCTCGGTCGGGTGGAGCGCGACGCGAACGGCGCGTTCTACGCCTTCAGCAGCGCGCCGGAGCGGATCGCGTACACGCTGACGAGCGCGCCGGACGTGGCGCCCGACGAGGTGCTCCGGCGCGACCGCGCGCTGGCTCCGCGCGCCGCGGGCGAACGGTTCCTGCAGCTACCGGAGCTCTCGCCCGCCGTGCGGGAGCTGGCCGGGAGGCTGGTCGAAGGTCTGGACACGGACGCCGAGCGCGCGCGGGCGATCGAGGCGCACCTGCGTCGCAACGGGCGCTACACCGACGCGCCACCCGCCCACGGCCAGGACGGCGCCTCTCCCATCGAGTCGTTCCTGCTCGACCGCACCGAAGGCCACTGCGAGTACTTCGCGTCGGCGATGGTCGTGCTCGCGCGCGCCGCGGGGCTTCCCGCGCGGCTCGTGAACGGTTTCGCCGGCGGCGAGCACAACTCGATCGCCGGCTTCGTGGAGGTGCGCCAGTCGGACGCGCACACGTGGGTCGAGGTGCACTACGAGGAGGCCGGCTGGGTGCGCTACGACCCGACGCCCTCCGATCTCCGCCTCGCCGGAGCGAGCGCTCTCTCCGCGCGCGATCGCCTCGCGGCGCTCCAGAGCGCGCTCGAGTTCTGGTGGTTCCGCAACGTGATCGACTACGACCGCGGCCGGCAGATGGCCGCCCTGCGCGGGCTCTGGCTCGCGTGGCACGCCTGGCGCGGGCCGCGGGCACAGGAGACGGCGGGCGTCCCGTCACCGTCGCGCGACGGGGCAGGCCTTCCGCTGCGCGCGCTCGGCTGGGCCGCGCTCGGGCTGGCAGTCGCAGGGAGTCTCGCGCTCGCGACGCGCGCCGGCCGCGCGCGGCGCGCGAGCCCGGTGCCGCACTACTACCGCGAAGCGCTCCGCCTCGTCGCACGGCGCGGGCCGCGCCGCCGCGCCGCGGCCACCGCCCGCGCCCACGCAGTGGCGCTCGCGCCGGCGCTCGGGCCGGAGGCCGCGGCCGCGTTCACCCGGGTGACCGAGCTCTATCTAGCCGAGCGCTTCGGGGGGCATGCGGCGCAGGCCGAGGCCGCGGCGGCGCTCCGCGAGCTGCGTGATAGCCTGCGGCCGTGAGCCGCTTCGTCTTCCTCGATCGCGACGGTACGCTCGTGCGCGACACGGGGTATCCGCACAAGCTCGAGCACTACGAGCTCCTGCCGGGCGTGGGCTCCGCGCTTCGGCGCCTGCGAGCCGCGGGCTACCGGCTCGCCATCGTCACGAACCAGAGCGGGATCGGCCGCGGCATCTTCGACGAGGACGCGTTCGAGCGCTTCCAGGCCGCGCTGCTCGCCGACCTCGCGCGCGCGGACGTCGCGATCGAGCGCACGTACCACTGCCCGCACGCCCCCTCCGCCGGCTGCGGCTGCCGCAAGCCGGAGCCGGGCCTCCTGTGGCGCGCGCGCGACGAGCTCGGCGCGAACCTCGCCGCAAGCTGGGTGATCGGCGACGCCGTGAGCGACGTCGCACTCGCTGCGCGGGCCGGCTGTCGCGGCGCCGTGCGCCTGGCCGGGACGGGCGACGCGACGCCCCCTGCCGAGCGGCCGTCCACCTATGCGGAAGCCGTCGGTCTCCCCGAGGCCGCCGACCACATCCTCTCCCGGGGCAGCGACCCGAGCTTCTGAGAGGTCCGTCCGCGGCGGGCTGCGAGAGGGGCTCCCGCGGCTGCGAGGTCAGAGCGCGCCGTAGATCGGGTGCGTCTGCGGGATCACGAGCACGTGGCGGAGCACATGCTCGGCGCGCCGGGCGAGCGCGAGCATGCGCTCGGCGCTGGGCCGCTCGCGCACGACGCCTACGGGCGTCACGGGCTGGAGCACTAGCGTCGCGTCCGGCGCGCGGCGGTCGATGGCGTGGACCGCGACGTCGACCTCTTCGTCGAGCGTCGAGGTCGTGACGACGATCTTCACGACGACGCGCGGGGCGCGATGAGCGCGGGCGAGGAACGCCTCGTGGGCGTCGTGGAAAGGCTCGGGCGGCGCACCGCGCGGGTCGCTCGCGCGCCGCACGTCGCTCGCGAGCTTCCAGTCCATCGAGACGACGTCCACCTCGGGCACGACTAGCTCGAGCGCGTCCGCGAGCAGGCCGTGGGTCTCGAGGTTCACGTGGGGCCCGAGCCCGCGAAGACCGCGCGCGAGCTCGGCCGCTGCCTCGGGCTGGAGCAGCGGCTCGCCGCCCGTGAGACTCGCGAAGCGATGGCGCTCGACCTCGAGCGCGCGCGCCGCTTCCAGCACCTGGACCACCGACACGGGGTTCGGAACGGTCGTGAACTCGCCGCTCCCGCGCGCCCGCTCGATGCGGCACTCCTTTGCGGGCAGCCACGTCTTCGGGGAGTCGCACCAGCGGCAGCGCAGGTCGCACATCCCGAGGCGCACGAACAGCGTGGAGGCGCCGACGTCCGGCCCCTCGCCTTGCACCGAGGAGAAGATCTCGACCAGGTTCGCTTCGATGGGCGTCAGCCCTCGAGCACCCCGCGGCTCATCCCGATCTCGGCCACGACCTCGTCGATCCGCTCGGGGCGGCGCTCGAGGTCCCGCACGCGGAAGCGCGCGACGTGGTCGGCGTCCGAGAGGGACTCCACCCAGGAGAGCTTCTCTGCCAGGTGGTCGACCATCCCGGCGACGTCGAGCGCGCGGCCGCCGTTGTCGTCGGCCCCGAGCGTCACGGTCTCGGACCCTTCGCGGCGGACGAGCGAGAGCGCCGCCCCGAAGCGCTCGCGCAGGATGCGCGCCGCGAGCCCGGCGTCGAGCGTCCCCGGCACCTCCGCGACCACGAGCCCGAAGCCGCCGAAGTGCACGAGCGGGAAGTCGCGCGACGCGGCGAACTCGGCCTCGGGCGGGAGCGGCGGGACCGCCGCCCGCGAGGCCTCGCGGGCGAGGTCCGACGGGCGTCCGACGAGCAGCAGGTCGACGTCCGCGCGGTGGTCGCCGGTGCGCTTGGCGAGCTCGCCGAGCCGATGCCACCACAGTCGGCCCCAGCGATCCCAGTCGTGGAGCGAGAAGCGGCCGTTCACGAGGTCGACGAGCTTGTCGGAGAAGCGGCTTCGCCGCGTGCAGAGCGTGAGCACGGCGGCGAGCGGGCTCTCGCTGCCCGGCGTGAGGTGCAGCATGGCCGCACCGATCGCGCGGCGCATCGCGTGGACGTCTTCCGGCGGCCAGTCGTGGTGGTCGAACCAGACGAGGCGCCCGCCGTACAGGGACGCGGCCTGGATCGCGTCGTGGGACGGCTTGGCCTCGAAGCCGACGACGAAGATCGGCGTGTTCGGGCGCAGGTCCGTCGCGACACCGCGGAAGAACGTCATGAGGTCGGCCTGCGGGTAGATCCAGATGCCCTCGACACTGCGCATCTCTCGCGCGAGGAGCACGGCCGACGCGATCGAGGCGCGGTCCGCGTGCGCGAGCACCGCGGCGCGGCCGCGCGGGAGCTCGGGCTCGGCGGCCTCGACCGGCGCCGGCG
This sequence comes from Myxococcota bacterium, assembly GCA_036257215.1. Taxonomy (GTDB): domain Bacteria; phylum Myxococcota_A; class UBA9160; order UBA9160; family UBA6930; genus DATAGA01. The sequence continues at coordinate 1,016 of DATAGA010000629.1, read as the reverse complement.
CGGGCTCGCTCGCGGCGCCCGCGTGCTCGGGATGCAGCACGGGCGCAGCTGCGGCGAGGCGCGCGCGCCGGCGCTTCTCGCGCTCCAGCCGCAGTCGCTCCGTCTCGCTGAGCGGCGCCTCCTCGAGGTCGCCCTCTTCGTAGGCGGGGACCTCGGCGGCCTCCTCGAGCTCGGGCGCTTCCGAGAGCTCGAGCGCGGCCTCGGCGTCCTCGTCGTCGTCGCCCTCGTCGACCGCCGCGGAGGCGCGCCCCGAGCGCGCTGCGGGACCGGGCTCGTCTTCGTCGTCGCCCGCGTCGTCGGCGGCGGCGTCGCGGCGCCCGCGCCGCCCGCCGCGTCGGCGGCGCCTGCGCCCGCGGCCGTCGTCGCCGGAGTCCTCGTCGAGGTCGAAGAGCGAGACCTCGAGGAACGGCCTCGGCCCCGCGTCGCCGACGGCGTCGTCGCCGCCGCGCGCGCGATCTCGCTCGCCACCGACTTCGGCGTCGCGCTCGCGCTCGCCGCCGTCGAACGAGCGGTCCTCGCCGCGCGGCTCGCCGCGCTCGCCGTTGCCGCCGCGGCGACGACCGCGCCGCCGCCGGCGGCGCCGACTGCCGGCGTCGGAGACGCCGGACTCGGGCTCGAACGTCTCGTCGCCGGCGTCGTCTTCCTCCGCGAGATCGAGCACGGAGAGCGTGGCGGGTGCCGCCGGGCGCTCCGGTGCAGGAGCGAGCGGTTGCCAGCTCTGCGGCGCCGCTGGGCGCGCCTCGGCCGTAGGCGCGCGAAACGGCGCAGCCGGCTGCGGGGCCGCGCCCAGCGTGCGAGCGGTGAGCTCGACGCGCCCTCCCGACTCGCGCGCGCCGAACGCGCGCACGACCAGCGTCAGGTGACGCAGAACGGCGTCGACCGCGGGCGTCGTCTCGACGGCCGCGAGCGCGAGCGAGGGCGCCTCCACGCGCAGGGGCGGCGCGGCGTCGGCGAGGAGACCCGCGAGCGCCGGCTCGAGGCGAATCGCCGCCTCGAGAATGGAGGCGAGCGCGCCG
>DATAGA010000623.1:0-3472 GCA_036257215.1 Myxococcota bacterium | reverse complement strand
CGGCGGCGCCTACGCGCCGCTCCTCAAGAAGGTGGACCGCTTCGCCCACCGCGGCCTCGCGGCGAGCCTGCGCGATCGCCAGGGGTTCGCCGCCCGGCTCCTCGCGATCGACGCCGAGGTGAAGCGCATCGTGGCCGCACTCCAGGAGCGCGGCTTCCGCTCGCCCTACCTGCGCAGCTACGTCGTCGCGCGCCTGAACCCGGTTCGCTTCGTGAAGACGAAGCCCGGCGCCGCGCCTCCTATGGCGCTCGGCGCCGCGCTCACCCGCATGGCGGCCTCGGCGCGCAAGTTCGACCCCGCCTCGGTGCGCGAGCGCGACCTCGCGCTCGTGGCCGCGGTGGCGTCGGGCGACGACGCCTAGCCCGAGCCCTGCTCCGCGCCGCGACTCCTGCCCGGGGCGAGCCGCGTTCCGGGTCACACGAAGGGCCCGGTGACCTCGTACGTCGTCCCGATCCCGATCCCGTTCGCGCCGCGCTGCGAGCTGAAGTAGAGCCGACCGCCCGAGGGGTCGAGCGCCGGTCCAGTGATCTCCGAGTTGCTGTGTCCGTCGAGCCGCAGGACCGGCACGACGGAGCCGAGCGGCGTGATGGCCACGATCTCCATGTTGCCGCCGTCCTCCGCGACGAAGACGTCGCGCGCCGGCGTGACGAAGACGTTGTCGATCCCCGAGAGCAGCGGGTTCGGCGAGGTCGCGCGGTCGTAGAGGATCCGGAGCGTGTCGTTGAACGTGTTGAGCGACCAGATGCGGTTGTCGCCCTTGGTGCCGAAGTAGACGATCCCGCGCTCGTACCAGGCGCCCTCACCGCCGTCGAACGTCGTCGCCTCGGGGACCTGGTAGCGCGTGTGGGTCTGGCCCGTGGTGGGGTTCGGCAGCGGGATCGGATGCCAGACCAGCGGGCGCGCAGAGAACGGGTCGTCGCCCACGGCCTCCGCCGCTTCGAGCACGCCCGCCGAGAGGTCGGGATAGGCGTCGGGCGTGAAGCGGTAGAGCAGGCCGTCGACGCGGTCCTCGGTGAGGTACACGCGGCCGTGGAAGGGGTCCACCGCCGCGGCCTCGTGATTGAAGCTGCCGAGCCCGGCGTGCCTCACCCCGGCCTGGGCGTTCTGCGGGTCGCACTCCCACACGTGGCCGAGCGCGATCTCTTCGCACGAGAGCCAGGTGCCCCAGGGCGTGGGCCCGCCGGCGCAGTTTCGGCTCGTGCCGCTCAGGATCCGGTACGCGTCCGCGATCGCGCCCGCGGCGTCGAAGCGGATCGCGCCCACGCCGCCCGCGGCCAGCTCGGCGTTCGAGACGTAGACGTACCCGCCGCTGGCGAGCGGGAAGACTGCGCCGCCGTCGGGCGCGCCGTGCCAGACGTACGACGTGCCCGCGACGAGCGAGCCCGAGCGCGCGACGACGCGCGAGGTGAAGCCCGCCGGGAGCCGCAGGCCGTTCGCGTCCGGTCCCTGCAGCGGGCCGTAGGCCTGCGCTCCGCCCGGCGGCCTCGGACGGCCCGCGCCGGCCGGCCGCGCGAGGAGACCACCGCCGGCGCTGGCCGCGACCGCACCCGCCGCGACGAGGGCGTCCCGCAGGAAGCTGCGGCGCGTGAGGCGGCGCCCCGCGCTCTCCGCCTCGCGCCCTTCGAGTCCTCGCCCCGCGCGAACCCGCATTCCCCTCGACCTCGCGGCAGGGGACGATAGCCCGCGGCGCCCGCGGTGCTCGGGCGCCGGCGCCGCGGGCGGGTCGCTACGCGAGCCCGTCTGCGCGGTGGATCGCCCCCTCGGCGGGCCGGAAGCCGGCGTACTTCGGGTGGCCCGGTCCGATCGGGAGCGCGACCGCCGCGCCCGTGTCCGCCGAGTGGTAGATGGCCGTGACGAGCTCGAGCGCCGCGCGGGCGTCGGCGACGCCGACCGGGAGCGGCGCGTCCGAGGCGAGGGCCGCGTGGAACGCGGCGAGCTGCCCGACGAAGCCTTCGCCGCCGGGGTCGAAGCCGGCGAGACACTCCTCGATGCGACGCGCGGCGTCGGCCGAGGCCGGCGTCAACGTCCACGGCTCCGCGCCGGGCGCGTAGGCCTCGAGGCTGCTCTCGGCGGTGAGGTGCTCGAAGCAGAGGCGCAGGCGCGAGATCTCGCGCGCCGACCCGAGCGTCGCCGAGAGCGCGGCGAGCGCGCCGCTCGCGAGCTCGAGGCTCACGACGGCGCAGTCCTCGGTCTCGATCGGGTTCACGCGCGTGGCGAGCCGCGCGTGCACGGAGCGCGCCGGACCGCACAGCGAGTAGAGCAGGTCGTGCGCGTGGATCGCGTGCGACGTGCACACGCCGCCGAGCTCCGTGTCGAAGCGGCCGCGCCAGGGGACGGCGTAGTAGTCCGCGGTCCGCCGCCACGCGGTCTCCACGGTCGCGAGGTAGCACCGCCCCGCGACGCCCTCGGCCACGAGCCGCCGCAGCCGCGCGACCCCTCGGCCGAAGCGGTACTGGAAGATGGGCAGCAGCCGGCCGCGCGACGCGGCCTCGCAGGCCGCGAGCTCGTCGACGTCGGCGAGCGAGCCGGCGAGCGGCTTCTCGCAGATCGCGTGGCGTCCCGAGGCGAGCGCCGCGCGCACCATCGGCACGTGCAAACCGGGCGGCGTGCAGACGTCGACCACGTCGACGCCGTCGCGCGCGAGGAGCGCGTCGAAGTCCGCGGTGGCGAACGGCACGCGGAAGATCCCCTGCGCGAGCTCCGCCCGGCTGCGGTCGGCGTCGCATACGGCCGCGATCTCGAAGCGGTCCGAGAGCTTGCGGTACGCACCCAGGTGCTGGAAGCCGATGCCGAGCCCGACCACGGCCACGCGCAGGCGCTCGCTCACGACGCGGCCTCGAGGTGCCCGAGCCGCACGGCGCTCGCCTGCGCGCGCAGCGTCAGCTCGCATGCGAGGAAGCAGTGCGCCTGCGTCATCGCGTTCTCGGTGCGCTCGCGCACGTCCGCGACGAACGCGGCGCCGAAGGGGAGCGGGTCGTGCCGGCAGTCGAAGCGGCGCACCTCGCCGCGGTTCACGAGGAAGAGGTGCTCGCCGCCCGGCGCACCGGCGACGTCGCAGTACTTGCGGACCTCGAGGTAGCCCTCGGTGCCGAGCACGAACAGCCGCCCGTCGCCCCAGGTCGGGAGCGCGTCCGGCGTGTACCAGTCGACTCGCACCGTGCCCGTCGCCCGCTCGCCGCGCAGGTGGAGCTCGCCGAAGTCCTCGAGCTCCGGGTGCTGCGGGTGCGCCCAGTTGGCCACGGTGGCGGCGACGACCTCGGCGTCCGTCGCCCCGGTGAAGTGCAGGAACTGGTCGACCTGGTGCGACGCGATGTCGCACAGGATCCCGCCGTAGCGCGCGCGCTGGAAGAACCAGGGTGGCCTCTGCGCGAGGTTGGCGCGGTGCGGCCCGAGCCCGAGGGTCTGCACCACGCGCCCGATCGCGCCGGCCGCGGCAAGCGTCGCCGCCCGCGTCGTGGCGCGGCTCTCGAAG
>DATAGA010000537.1:0-3367 GCA_036257215.1 Myxococcota bacterium | reverse complement strand
AGCCTCTCCCTGGTCGCGACCAGCTTCGGGGCGCTGATCCGCGACCTCTCGGGCTTCCTCACACACCTGACCCGGGTGGCCTTCTACTTCTCTCCGACGCTCTACGGCGTCGACCTCGTGCGCGAGCGCGCGGCGCACCTGCCGCAGCCGTGGGCGGACTGGCTCCCGACGCTCTACATGCTGAACCCCTTCGCCATCCTGATCGAGGGATACCGGCAGGCCGTGTTCTACGGCGGCTTCCTCCCGTCCGCGTACTGGGCGGTCCTGGCGGTGGAATCGGTGCTCCTGTTCGCGATCGGGCAACGCATCTACCGCTACTACGACCGCCGCGTGATCAAGTTCCTGTGAGCGCGCCCGTCGTCGAGCTGCGCGGCCTGGGGGTCTTCTTCCGGCTCCAGAGCCGCTCGCGCATGTCGATCCGCAAGGCCCTGCTGGGCGGCGGCCTGCGCCGCTCGACGCCCACGATCTGGGCGCTGCGCGACGTCGACCTCGTCTGCGGCGAGGGCCAGGTGGTGGGCGTCGTGGGCCCGAACGGTGCCGGCAAGAGCACGCTCTGCCTCGTGCTCTCGCGCATCCTCGAGCCCGACGAGGGCAGCGTGACCGTGCGCGGCCACGTCTCGACGCTGCTCTCGCTAGGCGCCGGCTTCAACCGCGAGCTCTCGGGCCGCGAGAACATCGTACTCAACGCGGCGTTCCTCGGCATCCCGCGCCGGCAGGTCGCCGAGCGCATGCAAGCGATCGTCGATTTCGCGGACCTCGGCGAGTTCATCGACCAGCCGATCCGCTTCTACTCGAACGGCATGCGCTCGCGGCTCGGCTTCGCGATCGCGACGGCGCTCGATCCCGAGATCCTCGTGCTCGACGAGGTGCTCTCCGTGGGCGACCGCGCCTTCCGCGCCAAGAGCCAGGCGCGGATCGAGGAGATGATGTCGCGCAGCCGCCTGATCGTGATCGTCTCGCACGCGACGTCGTTCCTGCGCAGCGTGTGCAGCCACGTGCTCTGGCTCGACAAGGGCCACGTGCGCGCGTTCGGCGACGCGAAGGGCGTGCTAGACGCCTACGAGGCCGAGGTGGGCGGGGTCGACGTCGACCCGGCGATCGACGCGAGCGAGGTGTGACGCTCGATCCGGCGGTCCCGGTCGTCCTCGCCGCGAGCGCGAGCTGGGAGACGCCGACGCCCGTGAACGCGCACCACGTGGCGCGCCGGCTCGCCGCGCGCGGTCACCGCGTGCTCTTCGTCGAGTCGGTGGGCCTGCGCCCGCCGGCGCCGCTCTCCTCGGCGCACGACCTTCGCCGCAGCGTGGCGCGCCTGCGCGGCTTCGCGGCGGGCGTGCGCGAGGTCGCGCCGCGGCTGCACGTGCTCTCGCCGGTCGTCCCCGTCGTCGGCCCGCCGGCGCTGCGCGCGCTCGCGCTGCTGGCGCTCGCGCACGGAGCGGCCCGCGCCGCGCGGCGGCTGCGCTTCGAGCGGCCGCTGCTCTGGGCGTTCCTCCCGACGGCGCTCCCGCTCGCCGGGCGGCTCGCGCCGCGCGCGGTCGTCTACCACTGCGTCGACCACTACGCGGCCAATCCGGGCGTGGACGCCGCCTGGGTCGACTCGCTCGAGCGGCGCATGCTCGCGCGGGCCGACGTCGTGTTCGCGACCAGCGCGCCGCTCGCGGAGCGCCTGCGTGCCTCGGCGGCGGCGCGGGTCGCGCTCGTGCCGAACGTCGCCGACGTGGCCCTCTTCGCGCGCGCCCACGAGCCGCTGCCCGAGCCGCCCGAGCTCGCCGCGCTGCCGCGTCCGCGCGCGCTCTACGTCGGGAACCTCGCGGCCTATCGCGTCGCCCCGGCCCTCCTCGCGGCGGCGGCGGACGCGGCGGGCGCGCTCGTCCTCGTCGGCCCGGTCGGCCTCGGCGAGGCGGCCGCGACGCCGCCCGCGTTGCGCGCGCTCCTCGCGCGCCCGACCGTCGTCGCGCTCGGGCCGCGCCCGCGGGAGGCGCTGCCCGCGCTCATGCGCCACTGCGACGTCGGCCTCGTGCCATTCGCCGACAACGAGCACACGCGCGCGAGCCTTCCGCTCAAGCTGTGGGAGTACCTGGCCGCCGGCCTTCCGGTCGTCGCCTCGCCGCTCCCGAGCCTGCGCGAGCTCGGCGCGGCCGGCACCATCCGCCTCGCCGCGGATCCGGCGCAGTTCGCCGACGCCGTGCGCGCGGCCGCGGCCGAGCCGGCGTCGCGGCGAGCCGCGCGGCTCGAGCTCGCGCGCGCGCACGACTGGCCCGCGCGCATCGAGGAGCTCTGCGCGGTCGTCGCCGCCGCGCTCCCCGGGAGCGACGACGAGATCCCGCAGGAAGCAGCCGCGCCTCTTCGCTGAGCGCGCGCGCCGCGCCGCCCGCGGACGAGAGTGGCCTCCGAGCCGGGGGGTGCCTACCCTCCGGAGCGTTCGGCGCCATGCCGGCCGGCCTCGGGGGGAGGCCGTCGAGGGCTTCCTGTTGGCCGCACCCGAGCAGCACGCCGGCGGCGAGTCCGCGCGACTCGCGGTCCTCCAGAGCAAGTTCGCCGCGTATCTCTCGTGGAGTCAGCCGTTCATCCACCACCTGGTGACGGCGCTCGACCCCCACGTTCGCAACATCATCGCGTGCAATCGGACCGAGAACCTGGACCGCTTCCCGGTGAAGGAGGTGATCCGCTTCCCGGACCGCTACCTCTACGAGCCGCGGCTCGCCGTCGTCGCGGCCGCCCACGTCCAGAAGACCTTCCAGCCGGACCTGATCCACGCCCACTTCGGCTGGTCCGGGCTGCGCATGCTGCTGCTGAAGCAGTTCCTGCGGATCCCGCTCGTCGTCACGTTCGGCGGCCGCGACGTCGGCGCGCAGATGCGGCTTCCGTACTTCGACCGGCTGTACGAGGTGCTGCTCGGCGCCTCGGAGCGGATGATCTGCGTCTCGAGCGACCTGCGCTCGAAGCTGATCGACATCGGCGCGTCCCCGGACCGGATCGACGTCATCTACCGCGGGACCGACGTCGACGTGTTCCACTGGGTCGACCGCTCGCAGAACGACCCGGCGCGCCCGCTGCGCGTGCTCATGGTCGGGCGCCTCGTCGAGAAGAAGGGCCACCTCTACGCCTTCGAGGCGGTCGCGGAGCTCGTGCGGCGCGGGATCCCGATCCAGCTCGTGGTCGTGGGGGAGGGCGAGGACTACCCGCGCGTCCTGCGCCTGCGCGGGCGCCTCGGGCTGCGCGAGCAGATCGAGTTCGCCGGCTCGACGAACCACGCAGGCGTGCGCGAGCACATGAAGGACGCCGACGCGCTGCTCCACTGCTCGATCACGCCGCCCAACGGCGACATCGAGGGCATCCCCAACGCGCTCGTCGAGGCGCAGGCGATGGG
>DATAGA010000498.1:0-12963 GCA_036257215.1 Myxococcota bacterium | reverse complement strand
CACCCGAGGTGCGCAGCCTCGAGGTGACGGCGACCGCGTACAACGCGCATCCCTCGCAGACCGACGGGGATTCGCGCGAGGGCGCGTGGGGCCATCGGCTCGAGCCCGGCACGAAGGCGGTTGCGGTGTCGCCGGATCTCGTGGCGATGGGGCTGACACCGGGACGCACGCTGCGCATCGAGGGGCTCGACGGGGAATGGCGCGTGCTCGATCGCATGCCCGATCGCTGGACCCGCCGCATCGACCTGTTCATGGACACCGACGTCGAGGCGGCCCGCGCGTGGGGCGAGCGCCGCGTCCGCGTCAGCTGGGAGCCGTGAGAGGCGGCGCCCGCGGGAGGGCGACTTGGATCACGCGATGAGCTCGGTCTGGCGGACGTCCTTCGACCGACGGACACCGCCGGCCCCTGCACTGCGAACCGACCGGACCGTCGACGTCGTAGTCGTCGGCGCCGGCATCACCGGCATGACACTGGGACTCCTCCTCATGGAGGCCGGGCTCGAGGTCGCGGTGCTCGAGCGACTCGAGCTCGGCGCCGGGACCACCGGCGCGACGACGGCCCACCTCACCGAAGCGCTCGACATCGACTACGCGACGCTGATCGCTCGTTTCGGCGAGGATGCCGCGCGCGCGGTGGCGAGATCCGTGCGCGCCGCGATCGGGGAGATCGAGCGGCGCTCGGCCGTCTCGGGGCGCGACACCGGGTTCCGGCGGCTGCCGGGCTTCCGCTGGGCGGATCGCTCGGCGGACCTCGACCAGCTGGAGCGCGACGCCGAGGCGGCGGCCAAGATCGGGCTGGACGTCCAGCTCGTGTGGGACGTGCCGCTCCCCTTCGCGACCGCCGGGGCGCTGCGCTTCCCGGATCAGGCGGAGATCCATCCGCTCGTCTACCTCGACGTGCTGGCGCAGGGCTTCCTCGCCGGCGGCGGGCAGCTCTACGAGGCGACACCGGTCGTCGACGTATCGGGCAAGCACGTGACGGTCGCCTCGGGCCACCGCGTCGAAGCGAGCTACGTCGTGGACGCGACCCACACGCCGATCGGCACGACGCCCTCGATCCAGGCGCGGGTCTTCGCGATGACGAGCTACGTGCTCGCGCTGCAGCTCGCCGAGCCGCTCGGCGACGGCCTGTTCTGGGATCTCGACGATCCTTACCACTACGTGCGCGCGGTCGGACCCCTGGGCGACCGCATCCTCGTCGGCGGCGGCGACCACCACACGGGGCGCGCGGACGACCCGACGCGCGCGCTCCGCGAGCTCGAAGAGTGGGCGCGCCGCCGCTTCCCCGTCGAGTCGGTCGAGCGCCGCTGGAGCGGCGAGCTGTTCGAGCCGGCCGACGGCCTTCCGTACATCGGGGCGCTGCCGACCGATCGAACCCGCTTCGTCGCCGCCGGATTCTCGGGCACGGGGCTCACCTTCGGCACCGTCGCCGCGCTCCTGATCCGGGACCTCGTGACGGAAGGCGGCAGCCCGCTCGAAGACGTCTACGCAGCGGGGCGCATGAACCCGCTCGTCTCCGGCGGCACGGTCGCCAGGGAGAACGCCCGCATCGCGTGGCGCTTCGTGGCAGACCGTCTGCGGCGTGCGGACGAATCCTCCCGCGAGCTCCCCCCCGGCGAGGGACGCATCGAGCGCAGCGGCGGCCGGCAGGTCGCGGTGTTCCGCGACCAGGACGGCGTGCTCCACCGGCTCTCGCCGCGCTGTCGCCACCTCGGCTGCATGGTGGCCTGGAACCCGCTGGAGCAGACGTGGGACTGCCCCTGCCACGGAGGCCGGTACCGCGGCGACGGGACCGTCCTGTACGGCCCGCCGACGCAGGACCTCGAGCCCGTGGACGACGCGCAGCACGGGTCGTCCGTACCGCACCTGCCGCGCTCGCCGCGCGGCGCGACCTAGGAGGACGGATGAAGCGACAGCGCCGACCGAAGACCGACGCCGCGCCCGACGCGCGGCGCGACGACGAGGCGGTGGAGATCGCCTCCGAGGAGTCGTTCCCCGCGAGCGACCCGCCGGCGTTCACCCCGTCGACGCTCGGAGCGCGGCTGCGCAAACCTCCCGCGCCGGCGCGAGAGGAGCCGGAGGTCGCGCCGCGCGCAGACCCGGCCGTGCCGAGCACCGAGCGCGAAGCGCGCAAGGAGCGGGAGCGCGACCCCGAGCGGGCCGGCACGGCCGGTCGCGAAGGGCGGCCGCCCCCGACCTAGCCGACCTGGGCCGCGCGGTCTGCGGCGGCGCGGCGCGCCTGCGCATCGCGCAGCGCTGCGAGCATGGGCAGGTGTGCGACGCGACCGAGCGTCGGGCTCTGCGGGACGAGGTCCCAGAGGCCCATCCGCGTCCAGACCTCGCGCGCGTGCCACTCCGGCATGCCGAGGATCGGATAGAGGCAGACGCCGCGCAGCGGGACCCCCTCGGCGAGCAGCGCCTCGGCCTCGTCGGAGACGTGGCGCAGCCAGCCCGCGCGCCGTTCGCCGACGTGTCCCGTCTCGGTGATGATGAGCGGGCCGCCGTAGCGTTGCCAGACGTCGCGCACCATCGATCGCAGCGGCTGGTGGCGCGGGTCGGCGGGCGAGAGCGGCTCGCCGGCGCGCCCGAGCTCCCACTGATTCGTCCAGTAGTAGTTGACGCCCACGACGCCGAGCTTGTCGCGCGAGCCGCCGAGCTCCGGGCACAGCACGCCGGCGAGGTAGTCGAGGCTCTGGAACACGGCCCCGCGGTTGAACGCCTCGGCCTCGTCGGCGAGATCCGGGCGGTCCTCCGGCGGGACGACGCGGCAGATCGCGTCGACGGTCACGATGCCCGCGTCGGGGCACCCGGCCCGCAGGGCGTCGACGGCGCGCAGGCCCGCGCGCGCGAGCTGGAGCTTGAGCTCGTCGCCGCGCCCCCGCGCGTGCGGCGCGAACAGCGCAGCGTCGCCGGCCGCCCACGCGAAGTACGAGGGCTCGTTCACCGGCGTGAACCAGTGCGGCCCGTCTGTCTCCGCCGCCACGTAGCGCGCGACCGCGTACGCGTAGTCCGCGAAGCGCTCGGGCATCTCGTCGCTGAAGAGGTCGACGTCCTCCGGGAAGCCGAAGTGGAAGAGGTCCCAGATCACCTCGATGCGCTTTCGCCGCGCCGCCCACACGAACGGCCGCACGCTCGCGAAGTCGTGGCGGCCCCGGCGGTCGACGAGCGGCCAGCGCACCGCCTCGCGCACCGTGTGGACGCCGATCTGCGCCAGCCGCTCGTAGTCCTCCTCGGCGAAGCGATCGTGCTGGGTCGCCGCGATCTGGTCGATCCACTCCCCCCGGACGTTGTATCCGGTCGAGCCCTCGAAGCCCGCGAAGAAGAAGCTGCGCAGCACGTCACGCCTCCCCGCCGGGTGCGAGGCGACCCACGGGGGCCACCCCGGCGCTCGCCAGCGCGCGATAGGTCTCCACCAGCGGTGTGGTTCGGCGCGCGAGCCCGGCTCCTGGAGAGAGATCGAGCTCGTAGAGGCCCATCCGGAGCACGTACTCCTCGCGGGGACGCAAGCCCTGCCGGTACGCCCACGCGACGAGCGAGAACAGCGGCCACCAGGTGTATCCCACGACCGGAATCCCCTCGGCCCGCAGCCGCCGCACGGCTGCGACGGAGCCCTCGAGCCAGGGACGCCGCCGGCGCCCCGTCGAGGCGGTCTCCGTCACGAACAGGGGACGACGATAACGATCGAAGTAGAGGTGGGCCAGCCGCTCGAGCAGCTCCGGCCCCGCGTACTGCATGCGGATGCGCAGCCGCCGGCCGCTCCGCTCGACGCGCTTCCAGGTGAACATCGGGTAGAGATTGATGCCGACCAGGTCGAGCGCGAGCGGCGCCGCGAGGAACTCGTCGAGCTCGGTCGCGGAAGCTCCGTGCCGGCGCAGCCAGGCGTGCAGGGGATGACCCGAATCGACCCGGCCGGTGAGCAGGTCGAGCGCCAGGAACACGAGCCGCTGACGCAGCTCGGCGTCCGCGCTCGCCGCGGGCTGCGCGGGCTCGTAGAGGTCGGTCGCGTCCACGTGCGCGAGGACGATCTCCGGATCGACCGCGAGCAGCGCCCGGGCGGTGGCCCGGATGCCGCGGCACACGCCGAGCATGACGGCGACGAATCCGGACCAGCCCCGCGCGTAGGGCGGCCACCAGCCGAGCCGACCGCAGTACCACGCGGTGATGCGGGGCTCGTTCAGCGGGGTGTACCAGCGGATGCGACCGCGGAAGCGCTCGGCCGTCGCCGCCGCGTACTCGGCCACGCGGGCGGGATAGTCGGGATCGAGGAAGCCCCGCTCGAGCCAGGCGGGCGTCCCGTAGTGCACGAGGTCCATGATGGGCTCGACGCCACCGGCCAGCAGCTGGCCGAACGCGTCGTCCGCGAGCGCGAAGTCGAACCGACCGGGAGCGGGGTTGGCGAGCTGCCAGGGCACGCCGTAGCGCACGCAGTCGACGCGAAGGTCGACCACGCGGGCCAGATCTTCCTTGTGGTGCTCGTAGTGGCCGGTCAGCTCGTACTCATCGAGCGTGCGGCCGCCCCGCGCGGGATCGGCGATCACCGTGTTCTCGATCCCCGTGGCCCAGTGGAACGCGTCCGGGTCGGCGAGCGCGTCCAGTCGGGAGCGCGGCGGCAGGCCCGCGATCGGCACGCGCGAGGCTCCTCAGTCCTCGTCCACGAGCTCGACGGCGAGGCGCCGGTCGCGCTGGAACCGGAGCACCCGCTCGCGCCATTCGCGCTCGATCACGACGTCGCGATGCTTGCGGGGTCCCCGCGTCGCCGTGCGCATGCGCGAGAGCGCGAACTTCGGGCGGCGGTCGGCGTACAGGAGGCCGTTGCGCTCCTGGTAGGTGTCCGTGAACTGCGTGTAGCAGAAGCCGGCGAAGAGCGGGATCTTGCGGACCGCCGCCGCCAGCTTCGCGTAGCGCTCTCCGAGCTCGCGTCCCGAAGCCGCTCGCGAGTAGCCCCACGTCGACTCCCGATCGCGCGCGAGCGCGATGCCGCCGAACTCCGTGAGCATGATCGGCTGGCCGGCGTGGGCGTGGCCCTCGAGCGTGAGCAGCCGGCCGCCGGGGCGCTCGCGCCGGAAGAGGTTCGGGAGCAGCTCCTCGCTCTCGTAGCGCTTCGCGAGGAGCTCGGCGTCGTCCTCGTAGTCGTGGATCCCGATGATGTCCGTAGCCACGCTTTCCCAGCCGTCGTTCCCGACGACCGGCCGGGTGGGGTCGAGCGTCTTGGTGAGGTGGTAGAGCCCCTCCACGAAGTGGCGCTCGGCGGGGATGTCGGGGAGGTTCGGCACCCCCCAGGACTCGTTGAAGGGAACCCACGCGATGATGCAGGGGTGCGACACGTCGCGGTGGATGGCCTCCATCCACTGCTGCGTCACGCGCTCCACCGAGTCGCGCGTGAAGCGATAGGCGCTCGGCATCTCCTCCCACACCACGAGGCCGAGGTGGTCCGCCCAGTAGAGGTAGCGGGGATCCTCGATCTTCTGGTGCTTGCGCACGCCGTTGAAGCCCATGCGCTTGGCGAGTTCGACGTCGCGCCGGAGCGCGACGTCGTCCGGGGCCGTGAGCCCCGTCTCGGGCCAGTAGCCCTGGTCGAGCACCATCCGCAGGTAGAGCGGGCGGCCGTTCAACACGACGCGCTCGCCCTGGATCCCGACGGTGCGCAGCGCGGTGTAGCTGGACACGGCGTCCAGGACCGTCCCGTCGGCGCGGCGTAGCTCGAGCTCGGCGTCGATCAGCGTCGGAGTGCTCGGGCTCCAGAGGAACTCGTTGCGGTAGTCGTCGATGCCGGGGTCCGACAGCGCGATCCGCCGCGACACCTCGGGTCCGAGCACCGAGTAGTCGTCCTCGGCCAGGAGCACGTCGCCGACCCGGAGCGTGACGTGGAGCCGGAGGTCCGCCCCCTCGTCGCGCTCGCGCGGCTCGCGGCGCCGCAGGCCCGCGATCCGGGCGTCGAGCGCGAGCTCCCAGCGCTCGAGGTTCGGCGTCCAGCGCAGCGAGGCGAGGCCGGGGTACGGCATGGCTTCGAGCCACACCGTCTGCCAGATCCCGGTCGTCCGTGGGTACCAGATCGAGTGCGACTCGAGCAGCCAGTCCTGCTTGCCGCGTGGCTTCGCGAGGTCCGCGGGGTGGTCGGCGGCGCGCACGACGACCTCGCAAGCCGCCGGTCCCTTCGCGTACTGCGAGACGTTCACGAAGAAGGGCGTGTAGCCGCCCTCGTGGTACCCGGCGGGCTGTCCGTCGATCCAGACGGTCGCGCGGTAGTCGACGGCGCCGAAGTGGAGCAGCAGCCGGTGCGTCGGGGGAAGCGCCGGCAGGTCGACCTCGCGCCGGTACCAGCACGCCTCGAAGAGGCTCGTGTCGCCGATGCCGCTCGCCGGCGTCTCCGGGGAGAACGGGACCTCGATGACGCGGTCGAACTTCACGTCGGCGGGCCGCTCGAAGCGGGCGTCGGGATCCAGCGCGAACTGCCACGGCCCGTTCAAGGGCATCCAGCCCGGCCGTACGAGCTGCGGCCGCGGGTAGCCGTGCCGCGGCGTCACACGTGCGGCCTCGAGTCCTCCCTGGGTCCGGTCAGCGGGCCCACCGGCTCCCGCCGACGCCGGGCGCGCACCCTGGCTGCGGCCTTGCGGCCGGCCAGGAATGCGTGGTCGGAGTTGTAGTACTCCCACTCGGCGTAACGCCCGGCCAGGACGACGCCCCGGGGCTCGAGCCAACGGCGGATCGTCTCCACGTTCCCCGCCCGCGCATGATCGTACAGCACGTACGCGTACGGCATCTCCACCTGGTTCGCCACCAGGATCGGGTCGCGCGCGCCGACCAGTCCGACGCGGCGGCAGTCCTCGATGCAGCGGCGGATCAGCTCGTCCCCCTCGCACGGCAGCGGCTTGGTGGGCGAGTGCGAGATCTCGCAGGTGAGGCCGAAGCCGCCCGCCGGGTTGCAGTGGGGGCTCGCGTTGCCCTGACAGAAGATGCGGTGGAACACCGTCTCGCCGGGGAAGTAGATCCAGTGCTTCTCGGTGAGCGCCTCGCGGCCGATGCCCAGGTTCACGCAGCGCACGGAGACGTGACGCAAGCCGGCCGCCGCGCGCTGCACGCGGGCCGGCGCCTCGTCGCCGAGCGCGGCGACCAGGCGAGGCAGCGGCATGGTGCTCACGAGCGTCTCGAAGGGGAGGGCGCGGCCGTCGTCGAGCCGCACGCTGCGCTCGCGCACGGACACGCGCACGACGCGCCGACCCAGCAGGAGCGGTCCGCGCAGGTGCGGCAGGAAGCCGTCCATCAGCGCCTGGAAGCCGCCGCGCAGCACGTAGCCGAAGCGCGCGTTCGGCCCCATCGGTTTCGGGACCGGCTGGAGCGCGCCGTCGATCATCTCGCGCAGGTCGGGCAGCGGCACGCGCCCGCCGAGCCACGACGTCTCCATGTCGGAGAGCGGCACCGTCCAGAGCTTGCGGTTGTAGGGCACGGCGAAGTGCTTCGCGATGCCCGCGCCCCACACCGCGTAGATGAACTCCTCGAAGTTCGCGTGCGAGCCGCGTGCGCTGTGCGACGCCGCGGTCGCCTCGAGCACGCCGTCGCCGCAGCAGTCGCGCGCCAGCGCCCCGCCGTGGCCGTTCGCGCTCCCGTTGCCGTTGCTCGAGAGCGAGCCGAAGCGCGCCTCGATCGCGCCGGTGAGGCATTCCGCGATCACCTCGGGCGGGAGGCCGTAGAGCGCGCCTTGAAAGGGATAGCGGGTGTAGACGCCGTGGCTGTAGATCCAGGCCTCGCGGTCCTGCCAGTGGACGTTGTCGCCGACCAGCAGCCGGTAGAGCTCGTGCACGTACGGCTCGTTCGAGAACATGATGTGACCGGCGTGGTCGAACGTGAACCCACCGTCCTCGATGGAGCGGCACCAGCCTCCGACCCGGCTCTCCTGCTCGACCAGGAGGGCCTCCCCACCGAGGTGAAACGCAGCCGAGAGCCCGGTGGGTCCTGCCCCGACCACGACCACCGGCGGGGTCATCGAGCGCCGTCCTCCCGCAGGGCGCTGGCGGGGAGGGCCGAACGCGCGGAGGTCGGCCGCACCGCTCGGCGGCCGCGCTCGAGCTCGCTCGACATCGCGCGCGCCGTGGCGTCCCACGAGGTTCGCGCCACGAGGCGGCGCATCGCCGCGGCGCGGCGCGCGCGCGCCTGTGCGTCCTCGGCGAGGAGCTTCTCGCACGCCGCGACGAAGCCCGCGGCGTCATCCGCGATCTCGACCACGTGGCCGTAGGGCTCGACGACGTCCCGGATGGTCGTGCTGACGATCGGCTTCTCGGCGGCCATGTACTCGAGCGTCTTCGTCGGGCTGATGAACTTCGTCGCCTCGTTGCGCGCGAAGGGCAGGAGACACACGTCCCAGTGCGCGAGGTGCGCAGGCAGCTCCTCGTAGGGACGCTGCCCGAGGTAGTGGAGGTTCGGCCGGCGCGGAAGCGAAGCGGGGTCGATCTTCGCGACGGGGCCGACGAGCATGATCTGCCAGTCCGGTCGCGCTGCGGCGACGCCGTCGACGAGCTCGCAGTCGAACCGCTCGTCGAGCACGCCGTAGAAGCCGAGCCGCGGATGCGGAGCGGCGGGGACGGGGTCGCTCGCCGCGCGCGGGTCGCGGGCCGTCCGGAAGTGCGTGGCGTCTACGCTGCTCGGCACGCAATGCACGTTCGGGTGCAGCGCGCGCTTCGCGCGGTAGAGGCTGGCGCCGCCGGTGAATACCACGTCCGCCGCGCGCAGCAGGTGCGCCTCGCGCAGCGCCATCTCGGGCGGAGCGCCGAGGAACGACGAGAGGTCGTCCATGCAGTCGTACGCGACGCTCGTGGGACCGACGGACAGTGCGAGGCGCGTCGCGAGAGGCGTGTAGAGCCACGCGATGTGATGCCGGATACCAAGTGCGCGCAGCAGCGCGCTCGTCATCCGCTCGAAACGCAGGTTGGTCCACGGAAACCCGGCCCCCTCGACGGCTACGCGTGGGCGAGCCACCACGAGGTCCTCGCTCGCCCAGTCGAGGTCCCACGAGTCCGGCGCCTCCGTCTCCGGGAACAGCGGCTCCTCGACGAACACGACCGTACGTTCTCGCGCGAACCGCGCCGCGAGGTGATGCGGTCGCTGATAGACGGAGTTCCACCGGAGATGCGAGTAGACGACCAGAGGGAGCTTCACGCGCGCGACCTCTCGGGGGTGACTCGGGCGGAGTGCGCGAGGCGTCGGTCAGCCGAGCACGGGGCATGCCAGCAGCCGGAGAGGCTGAAACGGCAGCGCGTCGTGCCGGGAGCGCGGCCGACGTCCTCGCCGGGGCGCCGCGCGTGGCACATTGAACAATCGGCGCACCGGGCCGACTGGCGGGCAGCCAGCGGCCGGCGCTCGGCTAGACCCTCCAGTGGTGTGGAGAGACGGCCCGGGCGGGTCACCGACGACGGCGCCGAGCGCGGGCGAGCCTGCGACGCGGCCCGCGCGTCGCTCCGGCGACGAGGGAAGCGCCCGAAGGCGCCCGAAGCTCACGCCACCCGCTTGGTGACCCACAGCAGCTCGCGCACCACCGCGTGTCCGCCGCCGAGCTCGTCGAGGATCGGCTGGAACCAGCGCTGATCGTCCACCAGCTGGCGCAGCCGGTCGCGCATCTCGGTGTTGCAGCGCGCGGCGAGGATCGTCTTGCGAAGTCGTTCGTCGAGGTCCGGCATGGGTGGGCTCCTCCTGCCTGCGTCTCGGCGCGCTCCCTTGCAACCGCGATGCCACTCGGCTCATCGCACGCGGCGCGATCGTAGCGGCCACGAGGCGCTGAAGATTGTGGAAAGAGCGCTCGGCGTGGCGGAGCGAGCCGCCGGCCGCTCCCTGATGCCCGGCCTCGATCTTGCTTCGATGCTTTGGTGAGTCTGAAACGCGGGAGAGGAGACATCTTCGATGTCGAGCATCGAAAAGTCGATCGAAGTCAACGTGCCGGCGAGCGTCGCCTACAACCAGTGGACGCAGTTCGAAGAGTTTCCGCGCTTCATGGAAGGCGTGGAGACCGTCCGCCAGCTCGACGACCGCCATCTCCAGTGGCGCGCCGAGATCGGCGGCAAGACACTGGAGTGGAAGGCGGAGATCAGCGAACAGATCCCCGACAAGCGGATCGCCTGGCACAGCCTGGAAGGGGCACGCAACGCCGGGGTCGTGACCTTCCACCGGCTGACCGACGACAAGACCCGCATAATGCTGCAGCTCGACTACGAGCCGCAGGGTGCGGTCGAGAACGTGGGCGACTGGCTGGGTGTGGCGTCCAGCCGCGTGCAGGGCGACCTCGAGCGGTTCAAGGACTTCATCGAGAGCCGCGGCCGCGAGACGGGCGCCTGGCGCGGGCACGTGCCCTCGCCGGACGAGGCCCGACGGCCCTAGCGGCACCGGCTGCGCGCCGGCCCCGCTCGTCGGCCGGCGCGCAGTCCCCGCCCTCGGCGGGCTCGTCGCGCCGCGCCCGGGGGTCAGGCGTTGTCGCGGAGGCGGTCGGCGCCCGCCTTGCGGGCGCAGCTGGCGCAGCAGAAGATCGCGCCCTCCTGCTCCACGCCGTGCCCGAGAATGGTGACCTCGCACACAGTGCAGCGCGGCGCGAGGGTGTGCACCGCGCACTCGAAGCTGTCGAAGATGTAGCGGCGGCCGTCCAGCATCACCTCGAACGGCTTGTCGTACTCGTTGCCGCAGCCGTTGCACTTCTCCACGGGGGATGCCTCCGCCCCGACGGCAAGCAAGGCACGTGCCGTGGGCTGGCCCTGGCACTTCCGTTGCACCAAAGGGACATAGGCCCCGTTCGCGGTGGACGCCGCTTGCAATTTCTACAGAACGGAAAGGATCGGTCATGGCGAAGCCCGCCGTCCGCTCGGAGAGCCCGACGCGAGACCGCTACACGCTGCCGGAGCTTCCCTACGACGTCTCTGCGCTCGAGCCCCACTACGCTGCACGCATCGTCGAGCTGCACCACGACGGCCACCATGCCGCCTACGTGAAGGCCTTGAACGAGACGCTGGCGCGACTCGAGGAGTCGCGCGCGCGCGACGAGTACGAGTCCATCGTCGGCCTCGAGAAGTCGCTCGCGTTCAACCTCTCCGGGCACGTCCTGCACTCGCTGTTCTGGACGAACCTCTCGCCGGACGGGGGCGACCGGCCCCAAGGCGCGCTCGCCGAGGCGATCGACGAGTTCTTCGGCTCCTTCGCGCGCCTCCGCGAGCACCTGACCCGGGCCACCACGACGGTGCAGGGCTCGGGCTGGGGCGCGCTCGCCTGGGAGCCCCTCGGCCGGCGGCTGGTGGTCGAGCAGATCTACGACCACCAGGGGAACATCGGCTCGGGCTCGTTGCCGCTGCTCGTGATCGACGCCTGGGAGCACGCATACTACCTCCAGTTCCAGACCAACAAGGCCGCGTACGTCGAGTCGCTCTGGAACGTGCTGAACTGGCCCGACGTGGCGCGGCGCTTCGACCGGGTGCAGGACTACACCCTCGTGTGAGCCGCCGGCGGGGTGCCGGCGGTTGATGGAAGCGCATGCCCGGGCTCGGCTCGATCATTCTCCCCGTCGAGTCGCAGTCGCGGATCGACCGCTTCGTCGCGTCGTCGCGCTTTCGCACGGCGGGCGCGGTCTTCACCGATCTCGACGGGACCGCCGTCGTCGAGAGCGAGGGCCGCGTCTACGTGTCGGGCCCGATGGAGCTGGGTCTCAAGCGCGTGTACGACGCGGGCCGGCCGGTGGCGCTGAACTCGCTCCGCTTTCCGCTCTCGGTGCTGCGGACCTTCGGCGCCGAGTGGTACCGCATCGCCGGGACGCCCATTCCGGTCGTGAGCTTGAACGGGAGCAGCCTCGGTCGCGTCGCGCCGACGCCCGAAGGCGACCTCGCGTACCACGAGATCGCCGCGTTTCCGCTGGAGGCGGGCGAGATCGAGGAGGTGCTCGTCGGCGTGCGCGGCATGCTCGACGCCGGCGTGGACGACCTCGTCGTGTTCTACTACCCGCGCTGCTGGCGCGCGGGCGAGATCCTGTGGACCCCGCGGGCCGAGCGCGTCCGGCCGCTGGCCGAGAAGTACCGCAGCGCCGCCGCGGTCCACGCCGAGCCGGTGTCGGCGCTGCGCGAGCGGCTCCTCGCCGAGCCGATCTGCATGATCTTCCTCCTCGTCGACGTCCCCGAGGACCGCCTCATGGCGTACCAGCACACGCAGCGCACGCGCTTCGTCACCCACCGCGGCGTCGACAAGCTCTTCGGCGCAGAGCGCATGGCCGAGCTGCTCGGCGTGGAGCTCGAGGAGAGTGTGGGCGCGGGCGACAGCGAGATGGACACGTTCCTGCGCGGCGTCGGCCTCGCGGTCGTCGTCGGCTCCCAGGCGCTCGAGCTGAAGGGGCGTCGCGACACCGTGCGGGTACGCGACTCCACCGAGCTCGGCGTCGTCCTCGGCCGCCTGGCCGAGGATACCCGGCAGGGGCCGTGACCCGCCGTCCGGCAGACCCGCTGCGGCGCGCGCGGCGGCGCGTGCGCGCCATCGTCGAGCACCACTTCGGCAGCGCGCCGACCCGAGTGCTCCACAAGTCGAGCGGGCTCACGAACTTCGTCTTCGAGGTCTTCCATCCGCAGGGGGACTTCGTGGTCCGTGTCAGCGAGGACCCCGCCAAGCTCGCGGCCTTTCAGAAGGAGCAGTGGGCGATGGCGCGCGCGCGCGAGGCGGGCGTGCCCACCCCGGACGTGCTCGAGGTCGGCAACGACGCCATGGGCGCGTACATGATCTCGCTGCGCGTACACGGCGAGGAGGGGACGCACCATCCGGCCCGCCTCGAGATCGCGCGCGAGCTCGGCGCTCTCGCCCGGCGCATGCACGGCATCCGGACGAGCGGCTACGGCCCGACCTTCGACTGGTCGAGCAACACGCTCTCGAAGCGCGAGAGCTGGCGTGAGTATCTCCACGTGGAGCTGCGCGTGGACGAGCGCATCGCGGTGCTCGCGCGCCACCGGATGCTGTCGC
>DATAGA010000366.1:0-3196 GCA_036257215.1 Myxococcota bacterium | reverse complement strand
TCTCACAGGCGGCCCTCCGCCTCCGCCCCCCACCCCGTCCCTGCGCGCTCGCGTGCCGGGCGCGACGTTGCAAGAAGAGGAGTCCGGAATACCGGCGCGACGTCGGGGACGGGACGGGGGCTGGATGCGGAGAGGCCGTGTCCCGTGCTCGCTCTCGCATGCGCCCCGCCGGACCTACGCCGCCGGCGGTCTCCGCCGGGGCTCGGGTGAGTGCGGGCAGCGGAGGGTCAGGGGACCTCGCTGCGTCGGAGGCTCCGCCAAGCCCCAGGCGAGGCGCTCGGCCGGAGCACCCGTCGCGCACGCCCGGCTGCAGGCCCGGAGCAGACAGTCCCCGTCCCGGCCCCGGCTCGATGGGATCGCGACGAGATCCGAGTGACGAACGTCCTTGGAACTGACAGCTAGCGCGCCGGCCTTCGGCCGACTAGCGCGGCGGCGGCGCAGCGCTAAGCGCTCTCCGGCGAGCCGCCTCGACGTCCAGCAGGGGCTCGGCGCGCAGCCGCCCGACCTCCTCGCCCGAGTAGGGCTCGAATCCCGGGACGGCTCCGGTTCCGCCGAAGCGCGCCACCACCCAGTTCAGGAGCACCGCGAGCTCGCGGTCGTCGAGCGGCGCGTGCGCCACGCCGGGCACCTGCACCAGGTAGGCGCGCCCGCTCGGCGTGCGCGCGAGCGCGCCGACGGAGCCCGCGAGCGCAGGGACACTTCCCGGTGTCGCCGAGCCGTCGGCGAGATGGCAGCCCTGGCAGTGGACGGCGTAGTCGACGGCGGGCGAGAAGCCGAGCGTGAGCCCCGCGAGACCGGCCAGACCGAGCGCCGCAGGCAGGCGAAGTCCACGGTCGGCGGTTCGTCCCAACGTGGGATCACTCCGTGGCGACGCCGAGGACGACCGCGACCGAGCAATGCACGGCCCGGCTCTTCGTGCCGAAGCACCAGAGCAGGTCGTTGTTCTTGGCGGTGACGTAGACGGGCTTCTCCCCCTCCGTGCGCCGGCACTGGCAGCGGCCGCAGAGGCTCTGCCCGCAGCAGTCGTTGTAGGAGATGACGTAGTCCTTGCCGTCGCCCGGGTTGCGGCAGGTGCCGATCCACGTGACGGGCGACATCTCGGTGCCCGGCGGGCAGGCGTTCTGGCTGCCGCCGCAGCAGGCGCAGAGGAAGCCGTCGATGGCGCAGTGGCGCCAGTACTCGCAGCGCTTCGGGTCACCCTCGGGCTTCCCGGCGAGCGCGATCTCGTCGGGGGCCGGTGCGCGCGCCGAGGCCACCTCGCCGGACGCGCGCACGACGGGGAGGAGCGGCAGCCCCGCGCCGCCGACGAGGAGCGTCCCCAGCCGCGCGAGGAAGCTCCGCCGCGACGTCGCGCGCGCGAGGCGCCGCGCGCGCCGCTCGACCCAGCGGTCCAAGGGCTCGCCGTGCGCCATGGCTACGCCACCTCCTGCTGCGTCGCGTTCAGGTACGCGTCGAGCGAGGCCACGCCCCGCTCCTTCGCCTCGAACAGGCTCTCGAGGTGCTCGCGCGTGTTCACGAGCCCCTGCGCCCGCAGCACGCCCGCGCCGTCGAGGAGCGCCGCGTGCGGGAGCTTCCCGACGCGGTAGGCCAGGCCGAGCTCCGCGCCGAGCACGTACGGGAGCTCCCCGATTCCGGCCTCTCGGACGAAGGCGGCGTGCTCGGCCGGCGGGCCGTCGCTCGCGAGGACGACGCGGAGCGCGCCCGCCTCGTCGCGCGCGATGCGGCGCACGACCGGGAGGAGCGTCTTGCAGACCGGGCAGCTCGGCGAGAGGAAGAAGAGGAGCGTGCTGCGCCCGTCCGGGCTCGCACCGCCGACCGTCGCGGGCACTCCCGCCAGGTCGCGCACCGTGACCACCGGCGGGGCCTCGCCGACGGGGAGCGGGTTGCCCGTCACGAGCGCCCCGGCCGGCGCGATGCGCTCGTAGAGCACGCCGACCTGCCGGAGCAAAGCGACCACGAGCGCCGCCAGCACGACCACCGCGATCCAGAGCAGCGCGTTCGAGACGAGGAGGGCCTCGGTCACGGCGACACCCGGAGGCCGGCGAGGCGCGGCGCGTTGGCGAGCGCGCGGTGGGCGCCGCTCCAGAAGAGCGCGAGCGCGCCGGCGGCGGCGACCACCGTGAACGCGTCGAGCGCGTGGAGGGCGCGCGGCGCCGGCGGGAGCAGGCACGCCAGCGCCGCGACGGAGAGCACCGCATTCCGCGCCAGGAGCGCGGCCGAGAGCGGCTGCCGGAGCGAGGGGCCGAGGCAGCCGCAGTCGAGGTGCCGACGGCCGCGCGCCAGGTTCAGCGCGATCGCCCCCGTGTAGACCGCGAGGAGCGCGGCGCCGAGGAGCGGGCCGAGGGCGCGCGGGGCTCCGCCCCAGGGCGCAGCGAGGGCCGCGGCCGCCGCGACCTCGACCCACGGCAGGAGCGCCGCCGCCGCGCGGCCGAGCGGCCGAGGGAGCGCCCGGTAGTCGTCCACGACGGCGCGAAACGCGGCCCGATCCCGAAGCTTGTGGAGCGCGGCTGCCGCGAAGAGCAGCGCCAGCGCCGCGCGGAGCGTCGTCTCGATCGCCGGATCCAGCGCCACCCGGCCCTCCATCACGGAGCGAACAGCAGGCTCGCCGCGATGCCCGCCTCGGAGACCTCGCCGAGCAGCGCCCCCGTGCGCGCGTCGTGCACGAGCGCGGTAGCGGGCCCCTCGCCCACGGCCACGAGCACCGGCGCCTCGTCCTGCGTCACCAGGATCATCCCGAGGCCGGGGTTCGGCAGCAGCGCGCCGAGCAGCCAGGCCACGGCGCCGGCGCGCGGAGCGCCCATCTGCTGGCGCACCAGCGCCTCCAGCGGATTCGCGAGCTCGATCCGCTGCACGCGCTTCTTCTGCGCGAGGTCGTAGACCCAGACCTCGCGCCCCCCGTCCTTGTGCGTGTCCGGCGGCCCCTGGTGCACGAGCGCGTAGAGGCGCCCGGAGGCCGCGTGCACGGCCAGGTGCTGGTTCCCGCCGACGCGCCAGGAGGCCGCCCGCTCGGCGTCGTCGAAGAGCGACCAGGGCTCGGCGAACCGGAGCTCCGGACCGGAGACGTCCACCGCGTGCACCTTGCCCTCGAAGGAGGCGAAGAGCCACTCGTCGCCGCGGCGCACGGCCTTCTCGGTCAGCGGGTCGACGCTCGGGTCGAAGAACGGCTCCGTGCGCGCGAGCGCCGGCGCGCGGCCGG
>DATAGA010000340.1:0-9448 GCA_036257215.1 Myxococcota bacterium | reverse complement strand
GCTGCTGCGCGCGCTCCCGCGCCCCGGGGCGCGCGGCAAGCTCGCGGCCATCGAGGGCACCGTTCCCGCGCCGCAGGACCTGCCCCCGGGCTGCGCGTTCGCCGACCGCTGCCCCGAGGCGCTCAGGCGCTGCGCGGGCGAGCCGCCTCCGGTCGTCCCGGTCGACGGCCGGCCGGTGCGTTGCTGGCTGCCGGCCGCGGTGGCGGCCCGGTGAGCGCACCGCTGCGGGCTCCGGTCGACGACGCGCCGAGCGCGCCGCCCGCCGCCGCGGTGGGCGAGCCGCTCCTGCGCGTCCGCGACCTGCGCAAGTGGTACCCGCTCCGGTCGGGGCTGTTCGGTCGACCGCGCGCGTTCGTGCGCGCCGTCGACGGCGTCAGCTTCGACGTCGCGCCGGGCGAGACGCTCGCGCTCGTCGGCGAGTCGGGCTGCGGCAAGACGACCGTCGGGCGCGCCGTGCTGCGCCTCGTGGAGCCGACCGCAGGCTCCGTGCACTTCGCGGGGCACGACGTGCTCGCGCTGCGCGGCGCCGAGCTGCGCCGGCTGCGGCGCCAGATGCAGCTCGTCTTCCAGGACCCGTACGCGTCGCTCAACCCGCGCATGACGGTCGGCGCCATCGTCGGCGAGGCGCTCCACGTGCACGGTATCGCGCGCGGGAGCGAGCTCGACGACCGCGTCGCCGCGGTGCTCGCGCGCGTGGGGCTCGCGCCCGACCACCGCCGGCGCTACCCGCACGAGTTCTCCGGCGGCCAGCGCCAGCGCATCGGCATCGCGCGCGCGCTCGCGCTCGAGCCGCGCCTGCTCGTCTGCGACGAAGCGGTGTCCGCGCTCGACGTCTCGATCCAGGCGCAGATCCTGAACCTCCTCGCCGAGCTGCAGCAGGAGCTCTCGCTCGCCTACCTCTTCATCTCGCACGACCTCGCCGTCGTCGAGCACCTCGCCGATCGGGTGGCGGTCATGTACCTCGGCCGCATCGTGGAGAGCGCGCCGGCGGCGGATCTCTTCGCGGACCCGCGCCATCCCTACACGCGCGCGCTCCTCGCGGCGAACCCGGTGCCGGACCCCGACGCCGCCGCGGCTCCCGTCGCCGTCGAGGGCGAAGTGCCCTCGGCGATCGCGCCGCCGTCGGGCTGCGCCTTCCACCCGCGCTGCCCGTATGCGTTCGAGCCCTGCCCGACCGTCGAGCCGCGCCTGGGGCCCGCGGCCGCAGGAGGCCGCGGGGTCGTGCAGCCGGTCGCCGGCGGCGGGGCGGCCGCGCGCGAGGTGGCCTGCCATCTCGAGACGGAGGCGCCGCCGGCGCGGTGAGGGGCTCGCGGCCGCTCCTCGGGCTCGTGCTCCTGCTCGTCGCCGCGCTCGCCGCCTCCGCGTTCGCCCTGCGCGGCGCAGTGCGCCCGCGCGCCGAGCTCGTCGTCGTGAACGGCGCCGAGCCGCGCACGCTCGATCCCGCGCTCATGACCGGCGCGCCCGAGGGCCGCGTCGCGGACGCGATCTTCGAGGGCCTCGCCGTGCGCGAGCCGCGCACGCTGCGCCCCGTGCCCGGCGTGGCCGAGCGCTGGGACGTGTCGCCGGACGCGCTCGTCTGGACGTTCCACCTGCGCGCCGACGCGCGCTGGAGCGACGGGCGGCCCGTCACGGCGCGCGACTTCGCCTGGTCGTGGCGTCGGCTGCTCGACCCGGCGACGGGCTCGGAGTACGCGTACCTGCTCCATCCGCTGCGCTACGCAGAAGAGTGGAACACCCATGCCGCGTCGGCGGACGCGCTCGAGGGCGCGGTCGCCGAGGGCCTGGCAGCGCTGCGGCGCGAGGGAGCCGGGCAGGGCGTCCCGGCCGCGCGCTTCGCGCGGGTCGCCGCCGAGGTGCGGCTCGGCGAGTACCTGCGCCGCCCCGACCCGTTCGCGAGCGCGCTCCTCGCGCGGCGCACGGGGCGCGTGAGCGACGCCGAGCTCGCGCGCCTCGCCGAGTCCCTTCCCGCGACGGCCGCCGCCCTGCGCGCGTCGGCCGCGGAGGCGGCGCACCGCTTCGGCGTCGACGCCGGCGCCTTCGCGCGCGACGAGCGCACGCTCGTCGTCGAGCTGCGCGCGCCGACCCCGTGGCTGCTCGAGCTGGTGAGCTTCTACCCCACCTACCCGGTGCCCCGCGACGCGGTCCTGGCCGCGCCGCACGACTGGTTCCTCCCGGGCCGCAGCCCGGGCAACGGGCCGTTCCGCCTGGCGGAGTGGCGCGTGGGCGAGCGCATCCGGCTCGAGCGCAGCGACGCGTACTGGGGGCGCGACGGGATCCGGCTGGCGAGCGTCGACGTCCTCCCCACCGAGAACGCCACCACCGCGCTCAACCTCTACCTCGCGGGCGAGGTCGACTGGCTCCCGGCGCCCGGCTACCCGGTGGAGCTCGTCGACGCGCTGCGCGAGCGGCCGGACTTCTACGCCGGGCCGGGCTTCGTGCTCTACTTCTACCGCTTCAACTGCGAGCGGCGGCCCTTCGACGACCCGCGCGTGCGCCTCGCGTTCGCGCTCGCGGTCGACCGCGAGGGGATCGTGCGCGACGTGCTCCGCCTCGGTCAGCTGCCCGCGTACCACGTCGTTCCGCCGGGCCTCCCGAGCTACGAGCGGCCCGCGTCGGCGCTGCGGTTCGACCCCGCGCGGGCGCGCGCGCTCCTCGCCGAGGCCGGCTTTCCGGACGGCCGGGGGCTGCCGACGGTCGGGATCCTCTACAACACCGCCGAGGTACACCGGCAGATCGCCGAGGTGGTCGCGGACCAGCTGCGCCGCACGCTCGGCGCCGACGTCCGGGCGTACAACCAGGAGTGGCAAGCCTACCAGGACAGCCTGCGCGCGGGCGACTACGACCTCGCGCGCTCGGCCTGGATCGGCGACTACCTCGACCCCAACACGTTCCTCGACCTGTTCGTGAGCGGTGGCGGCAACAACCAGACCGGCTGGGGCGACGCGCGCTACGACGCCTGGATCCGCGGGGCCGCCGACCCCGCCGGCTTCGCGCGCGCCGCGCGGGCCGCAGGAGCGGGCCCCGCGCTGGAAGCCCGCGAGCCGGACGCGCTGCGGGCCCGTCTCGCCGCCGTTGCGGCCGCACCCGACGCCGCCGCGCGGACGGACGCCCTCGCGGCGCTGCGCCTCCAGCTCCTGCGCGAGGCCGAGGCGATCCTCGTGCAGGAGGCGTTCCCGGTCCTCCCGGTCTACACGTACGTCGTGAGCGGGCTCGTGAAGCCCCGCGTCGGGGGCTTCCATGGCGAGCTCGTCGACGACGACGGGACGCGGCGCCCGAACCTCCAGGACCTGCATCCCTTGCGCGGCATGTGGGTGCGCCCGTGACGGGACCGCTCGTCCTCGGAGCCGCGCTCGCGCTCCTCGCGGCGGCGCCCTTCGCCGGCGCGCGGGCGCTGCGCGCGCAGGGCGCGCTCTGGCTCGGCGGCGCCGCGGCGCTGCTCGCGCCGGACCTCCGCGTCGGCGCCCTCGCCGGCCTCGCCGTCGCAGCCGCGGCGGTGCGCTGGCTCCCGCTGCGGGTCGCCCGGCGCGTCGCGTGGGTCGGCCCGTCGCTGGTGCTGCTCGTCTTCGCGACGTGCCTGCTCATGTACGCGGCGCCCGGGAGCCCATTCGCCGGCGAGCGCGTGGCCGCGCCGCAGGTCGAGGCGGCGCTGCGGGCGCAGTACGGCGTGCCCGAGAGCGCGCTCGGCTTCTTCGGCGTCTACGTCGAGCGGCTGCTCGCCGACGGCAGCCTCGGCCCGTCGCTGCGCGTGCAGGGGCGCAGCGTCGCGGACCTCCTGGCGCCGGCCATCCCCGTGAGCCTCGGGCTCGGGCTGCTCGCGCTGGCACTCGCCGTCGGCGCCGGCGTCGCGCTCGGCGTCGTCGCTGCGCTCCGGCCGCGCTCGTGGCTCGACCGCGCCGCCATGGCGTTCGCGCTCGTCGGCATCTCGGTGCCGAGCTTCGTGCTCGGCGCGGCCGGAATCGTCGTCTTCGCGCTCGCCCTCGGCTGGCTCCCGGTCGCGGGCTTCGGGAGCTGGCGCCACCTCGTGCTCCCGGCGCTCACGCTCGCCGCGCCGTACGCGGCGACCGTCGCGCGCCTCGCGCGCGCCGGGATGCTCGAGGTCGCGAGCCTCGACTTCGTGCGGACCGCACGCGCGAAGGGCCTGCCCGAGTCGACCGTCGTGCTGCGCCACGCGCTGCCGAGCGCGCTCCTCCCGGTCGTGTCCTACCTCGCGCCCGCGGCGGCAGGGATCCTGACCGGCTCCTTCGTCGTCGAGACGCTGTTCGGGGTGCCCGGCATGGGCCAGTGGTTCGTGAAGGGCGCCATCAACCGCGACTACACGCTCGTCCTCGGCACCTCCCTCGTGTACGCGACGCTCGTCGCGGGGCTGAACCTGGCGGCGGACCTGCTCTATGCGTGGCTCGACCCCCGCGTGCGGGAGGCATCCTGAGCGCAACCGCCTCGGCAGCGCTCGAGCTCTGGCGCCTGCGCCGACACGCGAGCGTCGGGGAGGCCACATGAGCATCGCGGCCCCGGCGGTC
Source organism: Myxococcota bacterium (assembly GCA_036257215.1). GTDB lineage: Bacteria > Myxococcota_A > UBA9160 > UBA9160 > UBA6930 > DATAGA01. The sequence continues at coordinate 4,931 of DATAGA010000340.1, read as the reverse complement.
GGCGGGCTCGCGCGCCTGCGCCGCGATCCGAGCGCACTCGCCGGCGCCGCGCTCCTCGCCGCGGTGGCGGCCGCGTGCACGCTCGGCCCGCTGCTGCTCGGCCTCGACCCCGAGACGACGGCGCCCGCCGCGCGGCACACCCCGCCCGGCGCCGCCCACTGGTTCGGCACCGACGCCCTCGGCCGCGACCTCCTCGCCCGCGTCCTCGTCGGCGGCCGCACCTCTCTCGCGGTCGGGCTCGCCGCCACCGCGGTCTCGGTCGCGATCGGGACGCTCTACGGCGCGATCGCGGGCTACTACGCGGGGCGCGTCGACGAGCTCATGATGCGGATCGTCGATTTCCTCTACGGCGTCCCGTACATGTTCCTCGTCATCCTCGTGATGCTGCTCTTCTCCGACACGGCGCGCGGCGAGCCGCTGCCGGTCTTCGTCGCGCTCGGCCTGGTCCAGTGGCTCACGATGGCGCGGATCGTGCGCGGGCAGGTGCTCGCGCTGCGCGAGCGCGAGTTCGTGCTGGCCGCGCGCGTCGCCGGCGCGAGCGACGCGCGGATCCTTCTGCGCCACCTGCTCCCCAACGCGCTCGGGCCGATCGTCGTCTACGGCACACTGACCGTCCCCGGCGTGATCCTGCTCGAGAGCTTCCTCTCGTTCCTCGGACTGGGCGTCTCGCTCTCGTGGGGCCAGCTCGTCGCCGACGGCGTCGCGGTCGTGAACCCGGTGCGCTCGCCCTGGTGGCTGCTCGCGTTCCCGAGCGGCTTCCTGGCCGCAACGCTGCTCGCCCTCAACTTCGTCGGCGACGCGCTGCGCGACGCCTTCGACCCGCGCGCGGTCGGGTGACCCGAGTGCGCAGCGACGACGCGGCGCTCCTCGAGGTCGACGACCTGCGGGTCCACGTCGCGACGCCCGAGGGCGAGCTCCGCGCCGTGGACGGCCTCTCGCTCCGCATCGGCCGCGGCGAGGTGCTCGGCCTGGTCGGCGAGTCGGGCTGCGGCAAGAGCCTCGCGGCGCTGGCGCTGCTCGATCTCGTGCCTCCGCCGGCGCGGCGGGTGGGCGGCCGCATCGCGCTCGGCGGCGTGGACCTCGCCGCGGGCGCCGGCCGCGCGCTGCGCGCCGCGCGCGGCCGGCGCATCGCGCTCGTCTTCCAGGACGCGGCCGCGAGCCTCACGCCGACGCTCCGGGTCGGCGAACAGCTCGTCGAGGCGGCCGCGATCGGGGGCGCGAGCGTCCGGGACGCCGCGGCCCGCGCTCGCGCGCTGCTCGAGCGCGTGGGGCTCGGCGGCGAGCGCGTCTTCGGCGCCTGGCCGCATCAGCTCTCGGGCGGCCAGCGCCAGCGCGCGCTCCTCGCGATGGCCCTCCTCGGCGAGCCCGCCGTGCTCGTCGCCGACGAGCCGACGACCGCGCTCGACGTGACGACCCAGGCGTCGGTGCTCGCGCTGCTCCGCGAGCTCCAGCGCGAACGCGGGCTCGCCGTGCTCTTCATCACGCACGACCTCGCCGTGGCGGCCGCACTGTGTCAGCGCATCGCCGTCATGTACGCGGGGCGCGTCGTGGAGGAGGCGCCCACCGAGGCGCTCTTCGCCGGCGCGCGACACCCCTACGCGTCGGCGCTGCTCGCCTGCTCCGCCCCGCTCGATGGGCCGCGGCTCGCGCGGCTCCCGAGCATCCCGGGCGCGCCGCCGCGCCGGTTCGGGCCCGCCGTCGGCTGCGCGTTCGCGCCCCGTTGCCCCGACGCGCAGCGCCGCTGCGTCGCCGAGGATCCGCCGTGGGTCGCGCTGGGCGCGTCCCATGCCGCGCGCTGCGTGCTGGCCCTGGGCGCGGGTGACGCCGGAGGGCGGCGTGGCTGAGGGCGCCACCCGGGAGCTCGTCGCGTGGCGCTACCGCGTCGGAACCAGATCGCCGGGCCGCGGGCTTCGCCCGCAGACCCGACGAGCCCGGCGCGCGCCGCGGCCGCGCAGGCGGCTCCCCTCCTCGCAGTGCGCGGTCTGCGGGTCGCGTACGGAGCGGTGCGCGCGCTGGACGGGATCGACCTCGACGTCGCGCGCGGCGAGCTGCTCGGCCTCGTCGGCGAGTCGGGCTCGGGCAAGTCCACGTTCGTGCGCGCGCTCGCCGGGCTCGTGCGGGCGGAGGCGGGGAGTGCGCGCTTCGACGGCGTCGAGCTCCTCGGGCTCGCGCGGCGCGACTGGCGGCCGCTGCGGCGGCGGCTCCAGCTGGTGTTCCAGGACCCGGGCACGAGCCTCGATCCGACGCTCCGCGTCGGCGCGAGCGTCGCCGAGCCGCTCGAAATCCACCGGCTGCTGCCGCGCCCCGAGCGCGCTGCCCGCGTCGCCGCGCTGCTGCGGCGGGTCGGGCTCGACCCGGCGCTCGGCTCGCGTCGCCCGCACGAGCTCTCGGGCGGCGAGCGCCAGCGCGTCGGCCTCGCGCGGGCCCTCGCCCTCGAGCCCGAGCTGCTGCTCCTCGACGAGCCGGTGTCTGCGCTCGACGTCTCCGTGCAGGCGCAGGTGCTGAACCTGCTCGCCGACCTGCGCGCCGCGCAGGGCTTCGCCGCGGTCCTCGTCGCGCACCAGCTCGGGGTCGTGCGCCACCTCGCCGACCGCGTCGCGGTGCTCTTCGCAGGCCGCCTCGCCGAGGACGCCCCCACGGACGCGCTCTTCGCCGCGCCACTCCACCCCTACACGCGCGCGCTACTCGCCGCCGCCCCCCGCGCGCGTCCGGGCGCACCGCCCGCGGCAGGCCGCGAAGCGCCGCCGGCGCCGACGGGCTGCGCGTTCCGCCTGCGCTGCCCGCTCGCGGACGCGCGCTGCGAGGGAGAGGTGCCGGAGCTGCTCGAGACGGCGCCGGGGAGACGCGTCGCGTGTCACCGCGTGGAAGAAGGCGCGGCCGGATGAAGTCGTCGCCCGGATCGCCGCATGGCCTCCGCTCCGATTCTGCTCCGGTCTTCGGAGCAGGGCCCCGAGGCCGGCACCGCTCAACACCGCCCCCCGGCTCGCCGATGCGTCGGCCTGGAGGTGGCGATGCGGGGGCCGCGTGCGGCCGACGTCCTGCTTCACGCGGGGCTCGCGAAGGAGGAGGACCTCGCGCGTGCGGCGCGGGCCGGCGGGTCGCTGGTCTACCAGCTCGTGCGCGGCGGGGCTCCGGAGGCGGAGGTCGTCGCGGCGCTCGGGCGCGCGCTCCGGCTGCCCACCGTGAACCTGCGCGGGAAGCGGGTGGATCCCGAGGTGCTCGCGCTCGTGCCGCGCGACGTCGCCGAGCGGTACGGGTGCCTGCCGCTCTTCGTCAAGCAGGAGGGCGGAAGCCGCGTGCTCTTCCTAGGCGTCGAGGACCCGACGGACGAGGCGCTCGCCGACGACGTGAGCTTCCGCGTGGGTCTACGCGTGCGCCCCGTCGTCGTGGGCGCGCTCCAGCTGCGGGCGATGCTGCGGGCCGGTGCACCGGCGGCGCCCCCGGTGGAGCCGCCCGAGCCGGATGCGCGGCCCGCGCGCGCGGCGCTCGTGCCGGCGACCGACACCGACCCGATCGTGGACGGCGCTGCGGGCGCCGAGGCGGCCGTGGGCTCCGTCTCCGACGCGACGCCCGCGCTTCCAGTCGGCAAGCCGCGCGACGTCCCCACGCGCGACATCCTGCGCGCGGTGACGCGCCTCCTGATCGACAAGGACGTGTTCACGCGCGCCGAGCTGCTCGAAGCCGTGAGCGCGCTGCGCGCCGAGGGCGACGAGCGCGTCTGACGCGCGCGCTTGACACAGGCGAGGTGCGCCGCGACCCTGCGCGCGGGGGTCTCCATGCGTCTCGAGTACACGTTCGCGATCGACGAGGTCGCGGTCCCGCGCTTCGCGGTGGAGGCGGTGGAAGGCATCGGCAAGATGTTCACCCTCGCGACGCTCGTCCTGAACGTGCTCGACCAGCGTCCCCGGGTGGAGCTCGTCTTCCACGGCCTCAACCCCGACGACCCGAGCCGCAAGATCGAGGCGTTCAAGCAGATCATGGAGAGCGCGCAGGCGAGCCTGCCGCTCGCCTACCGCCCGGGTCGCGGTGGCTCGGTGCCGGGCTCGTCCTCCTACTTTCAGTGGCTGCTCGTGGAGCGGGGGAAGTAGCGACGTAGGACTGCGCAGCGGTCCCTCGGCGCGCGTCAGCCCTCCGCGCCGCGCTCGGCCAGCGCGCAGCCCGCGCCGCTCCAGCGGTGGCGGCGCGCGAGGCTGCGCGCGACCACCTCCCGCAGGGCCGCGTCGCGCCCCCGCGCGAACGGGAGGCGCGCCGCGTAGCGCGCGAACGCACGCCGGCGGGCCGGCGCCGGCACGCTGTCGGGGAGCGACGCGTTGAGCTGCGCCAGGGCCTCGAGCCGCGCGCGCTCGGGGACGCGCCGGAAGCGCACGCCTTCGAGGTCGACGAGGTGCGGCTCGCGGTCCGGTCCGACCAGATGGACGTTGGTGCACTTGAGGTCGCCGTGGTCGACGCCGCGCCGGTGGAGCCCGAGTGCGAGGCGCGCGAGCGCCGCGACCGTCGCCTCGGGTGCCGCGAGCGCCGCCGCGAGCCCGTCGGGCGCCGGCGCGAGGTCCGCCAGCACGACGACCGAGCGCAGCGGCAGGCCGAAGCGCGTCTCCTCGAGGTAGGCGAGCGGCGCCGCGGCGGCGAGCCCGCGCGCGCGCAGCCCGTGGCCGGCGCGCCAGGCGCGTCGCGCCGCCGAGCCGCGCACCCGGTCGGCGAGTGCGCGCGCGAGCCCGCGCGGCCGGAACTCCTTCACGACCGCGCGGTGCGGCCCGTCCGCGACGGCGCTGACGCGCGCGCGCTCGTCGTCCTTGAGCAGTGCAGTCCCCGCGGCGTGCGCGTGCGCTCGCAAGAGGGCCGCGAGCGCGGGCTCGGGCAGCGCGCGCGCGCGCAGACCGCGCAGCACCCCGAGCCGCACGTCGGCGGCGAGCCGTCCGGCGCGCAGCGCGCGC
>DATAGA010000265.1:0-1917 GCA_036257215.1 Myxococcota bacterium | reverse complement strand
GCGGCCGCGGTGCGCGTGCCAACCGAACCCGAGGGTGAGCGTCACGAGCGAGCCGAGGACGAAGAAGAGGAGCTTGGACACGAGACCTCCTTTCGGGCGTGGAGGAAGTCTCGGCTGGCGTCCTTTCGCGCGTGTGTGCGGAACGTAAAGTCGTGTAAATCCGTCGGCCTGGGGCGGCTAGGAGCCCGAGCCGTCCACGAGCTTCGCGAGGATCTCCTCGAACGCCGCGTCGGCGATGGCGACGAGCTCGGCGTCCGTGCGGTCCTGGATGGGGTGCGGGACGTACACGGCGGCCGGATCCGCGCCGAGCGCGCGCGCCTGGGCCCGGGCGCCGTCCTCGAACTCGACCGTCGCGACGAAGACGCCGGGCACGCCGCGCGTCTCGAGGTCCGCCGTGTCGTGCACACTGCACGACGTGCACGACCCTCAATCCGCGAGCGCCTCCACGACCGCCCCGCACTGCACGGCGATCTCCTGGCGCAGGTCCACCGGCGCGGGCTTGGTGAAGGTGGGCTTCTTGTAGCGGTGCACCGCAGCGCCGCGCTCGCGCAGCCGCTCCTCGAGGCGGTTCAGGAACACGTCGCCGCGCGGCTTCGAGATGTCGAGCAGGGCGACCGTGACGCCCTCGAGGCTCGGGAGGCGCGGGAGCCGCGGCCGCACGGCGAGCTCGCGCTCTCCGGTCGGGTCGAGCAGGGTCCGGTTCGAGCTCATGCGCCCTCAGCGGATCTCGCGCGTCACGGGCTGGCTGCCCGTCGCGCCGTTGGCCCAGCCGCCGATGATGGAGGAGAACAGGCCGGCGCGCCCGCCGCAGTGGACGACGAGGAGCCCGCCCGGGCGGAACTTGGGCAGCGTCGCGCCCGCGAGCCCCTCGGGCACGCCCTCGGCGATCCCGCCCGCCCCGCGCACGATCTCCGCGCCGGGGAGCTGGAGCAGCTCGTGCAGCCGCCCGACGAGGCGCGCCTTGTCCCAGCCCGCCTCGCGGAAGACGCGCGCGTGCTCCGGCGAGACGGCGAGGATCGCGTCGAAGACGAGGGGCAGCTTCGGGTGGTGGACCGTGCGCAGGCACGCTGCGAAGGTGCGCGCGAGGGACTCCGGATCGCGCGAGAGCTGGTCCACGATCGAGCGCGGCGCTTCGCCCGGAAAGAGCGTGACGGCGCTGCGGCCGGCGGGAACGCCGAAGTCCGCCGCGAGCGGCGACCAGGGCGAGCCCTCCTCGTCCTCGGCGAAGCAGAAGGCGATCTTGCCCGGGTTGCCGAAGGTCGCGCGGTCCACCTCGCCCGGGCGCCCGCCGCCCACGTTGCGCACGACGAGCTGCAGCGCGCGGCCGATCGTCACGTTCGCGCGGCAGCCCTGGCCGAACACGTTGATGCCCGCGTTCAGCCCGATCGCGCGCCGGATGGGACCATTCACGACGACCACGGGCCCGACCGGCATGGTCGTCGCGAGGAGGCCGTGCACGTTGAACGAGTCCGTGCACGCCGCCTCGACGGCCGTGAGGACGACCGGCAGGTACTCGGGCTTGCAGCCGGCGAGGACGGCGTTGATCGCCACCTTCTCGACGGTGCACTCGACGAGGTCCGGCGGCACGACCGCCACGACCTCGCCCGGCGCGCGGGTCGTGCCTTCGAGCATCGCGAGCACGCGCCGCTCGGTTGGCGGCACGACCGGCAGCCCGTCGGTCCAGCCGCGCTCGAAGAGCGCCTCGTGCTCGTCCTCGGCGGGCGCGAGCGGGACGCGCCGGGCAGCGAGCGACCCGGCGCGGAAACGCACGGCGAGCTCCGCCGCGGCCTCGGGCTCGACGCTGCGCGAGCCGCAGCCCGGGCGCCAGTCGGGAAGACCGGCGCCGAGACCGCTCACCCCGGTGAGCGTTTCCCACTCGCTGCGCTCCCAGCCGAGCACCCGCGCGACCTCGCGCCC
>DATAGA010000227.1:0-2042 GCA_036257215.1 Myxococcota bacterium | reverse complement strand
TCAGGCCTGACTCTAGAAATCAAAGCAGCTCTTGGCCGGTCGATCGGGGTTTGACCCCGGACATTGCACCGGCTTATTATTTCCGGATGGCCAGCTCGGCGGTCGAGAAGGAAGGGCTCTTCCCGGTGGGCCTCGCGCGCGAGGCGGGCAGCGACGCACCCGTCTACCGCCAGATCGCTGCGCGGATTCGCGCGGCGGTGGACGCGGGCCGCCTGGTCGGCGGCGCACGCCTCCCGACGATCCGCGCGCTCGCCTCGGACCTCGGGGTCCACCGCGACACCGTGGGGCTCGCGTACGAGGCGCTCGCCGCCGAGGGCGTCGTCGAGGCGCGCGTCGGCCGCGGCACGTTCGTGCGCAGCCGCCGGGCGCGCGAGGCGCCGGCGCAGCGGCCGCCGGAGCCGCCCTTCGCGCGGGGCGTGGAGCAACTGCTCGAGTTCGAGCGCGCTCGCCCCCGCTACCCGGACGGCGCCGAGCTCGTGCCGCTCCACGCGCTCGTGCCCGACCCGCGCGCGTTCCCGGTCGAGGCGTTCCGGCGCGCGCTGAACCGCGCCTTCGCCGACGGGGGCGCGTCGCTGCTCGTCTACGGCGGACCCCAGGGCCACGCGGGGCTGCGCGAGGTGCTCGCCTCGCGCCTGCGCAGCGCCGGCGTCCCGGTCGGCCCGGAGTCGATCGTGCTCACCGCCGGCGCGAGCCAGGGCATGCACCTCGCGCTGCGGCTGTTCGCCGAGGCGGGCGAAGCGGTGGCGGTCGAGGAGCCGACCTACCACAACGTGCTCGCCACGCTCGCCGGGCTCGGCGTGCGGCCGGTCCCCGTTCCGATGCGCGACGACGGTCCCGACCTCGACGCGCTCGAGCGGGCGCTGCGCCGGCCCGAGGTGAAGGCCTTCTACACGATCCCGACGTTCCACAACCCGCTCGGCATCACGACGCCCCTCGCGCACCGCCGCGAGCTGCTCGCCGTCGCCGCCGCGGCCGCGAAGCCGGTGGTCGAGGACGCGTACGAGATGGACCTGCGCTTCGCAGGGCGTCCGCTGCCGCCGCTCGCGGGGCTCGACCAGGACGGCCTCGTCGTGCAGCTCGTCTCGTTCTCGAAGTCGCTCTTCCCCGGCGTGCGCGCGGGTGCGGTGGTCGCGCGCGGCCGCGCGGTCGCCGGGCTCCTCGCGCTCAAGCAGGCGACGGACCTCGGCGGCCCGCTCCCGCTCCAGGCCGCGCTCGCCGACTTCGTGCGAAGCGGCGCCTACGACCGCCACCTCGCCTCGGTGCGGCGCGAGCTGCGCCGCCGCCGCGACGCCCTACTCGACGCGCTCGCGCGCGAGCTGCCCGACGGAACGCGCTGGACGACGCCCGAGGGTGGCTATCAGGTGTGGGTCGAGCTGCCCGAGCCGCTCGACGCGCGCGACGTCTTCGCCGATGCCGCGCGGGCCGGCGTGCTCGTGGCGCCCGGCCACCAGTTCCACTGCGACGGCCGACCCTCGCGGGGCCTGCGCCTCACGTTCGCATGCGCCGACGAGGCCGCGATCCGCCGCGGCGTCGCGCTGCTCGGCGCCGCGGTGCGCGAGCGCCTCGCGACCCCGCGCACGGCGCCCGCCGCTGCGCAGATCCACGTGTAGCTCGCGAAGGAGTGAGCCACTTCACGAATCTCGTCCCGACGGGGACGCAGCACTCGCGGGCCGGACGGCCCGCACGGGAGGACGCGATGGCGAAGGAGAAGAAGCCGGAGAGCGGGAAGGGCAACGGAGCCGGGCGCACCGGCGCCGAGGCCTTCGAGCTGAAGGTCGGGCTCGCCGAGATGCTGAAGGGCGGCGTCATCATGGACGTCACTACGCCCGAGCAGGCGAAGATCGCCGAGGACGCCGGCGCGGCGGCGGTGATGGCGCTCGAGCGCGTGCCGGCCGACATAAGGCGCGAGGGCGGCGTCGCGCGCATGTGCTCGATCGCGGTGATCGAAGGCATCCAGCGCACCGTCTCGATCCCGGTGATGGCGAAGGTGCGGATCGGCCACTTCGTCGAGGCGCGCGTGCTCGAGGCGCTCGGGGTGGACT
>DATAGA010000184.1:0-4730 GCA_036257215.1 Myxococcota bacterium | reverse complement strand
CAGGTGCGCCGCGCGCTCGCGCACGAGGTCGACGCCGTAGAGCGTCGGAGAGAAGTAGAAGGCCACCCGGGTCAGGTGTGTGAGGAAGCCCGAGAGGTCGCGGATCAGCGCCCCGAAGCTGGTCGCGACCAGGGAGAGGCTCGTCACGAGGAGCAGCTGCGCGCCGATCAGCACGGGCAGCTGCACGAGCGCCGGCCCCAGTGGGCAGCCCCACGCGAGCGCCGCGACGAGCAGCACGACGAGCCCCGCTGCGAAGTAGGCCAGGCCCGAGAGCACGTTCGCGATCGGGAGCACCATGGTCGGGAACGGGATCGCCTTGATCACGCCCTCGTTGTTGCGCAGCAGCTTCGCCGCGTTCGAGAGAGCGCTCTGGAGGTGCTTCCAGGGGAGCAGCGCGCAGAGCACGAACACCGGATACGGCGCGTAGTGTCCCCCGCGCCCGAAGATCCCGACCACGATGGCCCAGTAGATGAGCATCATGATGAGCGGGTCGATCAGCCACCAGAGCCAGCCCAGGCGGCTCTCGGCGCTCCGGCTGCGCAGCTCGGAGGAGACGAGCTCCCGCAGGAGGTCGCGGCGCGACACGAGGTTCGGCCAGGTCGAATCCATCGCCTGCGCCCGGTCGTTAGCACTCCGCCCCGCTCGCGGCGAGCCCCGCGCAGCCGGCTTCGCGGGCTCCATCGGCTAGCCTGGCCCGCGTTGAAGGTGGTGCTCGTCCACGACTGGCTCACGGGCATGCGCGGCGGCGAGCGCGTGCTCGACGAGATCGCCGGCATGTTCCCCGACGCAGAGCTGTTCACGCTGATCCACGTCGCAGGCTCGACGTCGGCGCGGATCGAGGCGCTGCGCATCACCGCGAGCCCGCTCTCGCGGCTGCCGGGCGCCGCGCGCCACTACCGCAAGCTGCTCCCGCTCTTCCCCGCCGCGATCGAGCGGCTGCGGCTGCCGGCCTGCGACCTCGTGCTCTCGACCAGCCACGCCGTGGCGAAGGCCGCGCGCCCGCCCGCCGGCGCGCGCCACCTCGCGTACGTGTTCACGCCGATGCGCTACGTCTGGGACCAGGCGGACGCGTACCTGGGCCGCGGCGCGAAGCGGGCCCTGGCGCTCCCGCTCGCCGCCTCGCTGCGCCGCTTCGACCGGCGCACGAGCGGGCCGGACCGGATCCATCGCGTCGTCGCGATCTCGCGGGTCGTCGCGGACCGGATCCGCCGCGCGTGGGGCCGCGATGCCTCCGTCGTGTATCCGCCGGTCCGGGTCGAGCAGTTCGCGCCCCGCCCGGGAGGGCCCGACGACTTCTACCTCCTCGTCGGCGGCTTCGTGCCCTACAAGCGCGAGGACGTCGCCCTCGCCGCGTTCGCCCGGCTCGGAGCGCCGCTCGTCGTGGCGGGCGACGGGCCGCTGCGCGCGCCGCTCGAGGCGCAGGCGCCGAAGAACGCGCGCTTCCTCGGACGCGTCGGCGACGCCGAGCTCGCCGACCTCTACGCCCGCTGTCGCGCGCTCGTGTACCCGCAGGACGAGGACTTCGGGATCGTGCCGCTCGAGGCGCAGGCCGCTGGCCGCCCCGTCGTCGCGTTCGGCCGCGGCGGCGCGACGGAGACGGTCGTCCCGCTCGGGGACGCGTCCGGCCGCGCGCCGACCGGACTCTTCTTCGACGCGCAGACGCCGGACGCCCTGGCCGACGCCGTGCGGCGCTTCGAGGCGTCCGCCGACCGCTTCGACCCCGCGGCGATCCGACGCCACGCCGAGGCGTTCCGCGGCGAGCGTTTCCGGGCCGAGCTCCGCGCCGAGATCGAGGCGACGCTCGCCTAGATCCCGAGCGCCGCCCGCAGCGCGTCGGGCGGCACCTCCCCCGGTGGGCGGCGCTCGCGCGCGAGGCGCGCCGCGAGCCGCTGGAGGGCGGCGTTGACCGGCGTCGGGACGTCGTGGAGGCGGCCGAGCAGCGCGATCTCGCCGTTCAAGTAGTCGGTCTCGATGGTGCCGCTCCCGCGCGCGAGGCTCTGCCACGACGAGCCGCCCGCGCGAGGCCGGCCGCCGACGCGCTTCGGCGTCACGCGCCCCGCGACGCGCGCCGCCATCTCCGGGTCGCCCACGCACTCGATCCCGGCGGCGCGGAAGCAGGCCTCTGCCTCCGCCCGCAGTGCCTTCACGACGTCCTCCAGCCCGCGCAGGTCCGCGCCGCACGCCGCCTGGAGCGCGTTCGCGAGGTTGCTGAGCAGCTTCGCCGCCTGCCAGCGGCGCAGATCCGCGCGCACCTCGGAGGCGAAGCCGGCGGCGCGCAGGTCCGCCGCGATCGACTCGGCGAGCGCGTCGACGCCGGCGGGCATGCGCCCGACGTCCACGATTCCCGGACACGGATCGGAGTAGACCTCGACCACGCCGGGCTCGAGGTGGGCGGCCGGGAGCATCAGCATCGCACCCAGCACGTGCTCGACGCAGCGCAGTGCCATGCGCGGCGCCTCGAGGCCGTTCTGCAGGCACACGACCGCGGGCGCCGCGGCACCCCCGGCCCCTGCGCGAATCGCGTCGAGGGCGGCCGGCACGTCCTGCGTCTTCGCCGCGAGGAGCGCGACGTCGTCCGCGCGGAGGCCGAGCTCGGCCGGCGCGCCGACCACCCGGAGCGCGAGCCTCTCGCTGCCCGAAGGCGTGCGCAGCTCGAGGCCGCCGCGCCGCAGCGCCTCGAGGTGGGCGCCGCGCGCCACGAGCACGACCTCGCGCCCGGCCCGGTGCAGCCCGGCGCCCACGGCGCCCCCGATCGCGCCGGCGCCGAAGACGACGTAGCGCACGCCGCTAGTAGGCGTTGCGGTGCACCCAGCCCCGCCAGATCGTCATCAGGAGGATCCGGAGGTCGAGCGCGAGCGACCAGTTCTGGATGTAGTAGATGTCGTGCTCGACGCGCTCGTGCAGCGAGGTGTCGCCGCGCCAGCCGTGCACCTGCGCCCAGCCGGTGAGCCCGGCGCGCACCTTGTGGCGCAGCATGTAGCCCGGGATCTCGCGCCGGAAGCGCTCGATGAAGACGGGCCGCTCGGGCCGCGGGCCGACGAGGCTCATGTCGCCGCGCAGCACGTTCCACAGCTGGGGCAGCTCGTCGACGCTCGTGCTGCGCAGCCACGCCCCGAGGCGCGTGCGGCGCGGGTCGTCCTTCGCGGTCCAGACCGGCCCCGTCTCGCGCTCCGCGTCCGCCCGCATGGTGCGGAACTTGAGCATGCGGAAGACGCGGCCGTCGAGGCCCATGCGCTCCTGCCCGTAGAGGATGGGCCGGCCCGAGCTGGCCCAGACCGCGAGCGCCGCGAGCGCGATCGCCGGCGCGAACACGACGAGCGCGGCGGACGCGACCACCACGTCGAACACGCGTTTCTGCACCGCGGCCCAGCCCACCATCGGGCTCTCGCGCAGGTTGATGAGCGGGAGCCCGTCGAGCTCCTCGACGGAGCTGCGCAGGGTCATGACGTGCAGGAGGTCGGGGATGAGCCGCACCGTCGCGATCTCGTCGTCGAGGTCGGCCAGGATCTTCTCGAGCAGCGCGCCGTCCTCGCGCGGGAGCGCGATCAGGACCTCGTCCACGGGACGGCGGCGCAGCACCCCCTTCACCGCGGCGTACGGCCCGAGGACCCGCACGCCCTCGATCGTCTTGCCCTGGCGGGCGGGGTCGTCGGAGAAGCAGCCGAGGATGCGGAGGCCCGCCTCCGGCGCCGCGTGGATCGAGCCGATCACCTCGGCGGCGAGGTCGCCGGCGCCGACGACGAGGACGTAGCGCAGGTTGTACCCGCGCCGGCGCAGCGCCCGCAGGAGGCCGCGGCCCGCGATGCGGCTCGCGATCAGCGTCGCGACGCCGAGGCCCCAGAACACGCCGATCACGAAGCGGCTGTGCCAGGCGCGCAGCGCCGCGTCCGCGGCGAGGACGAAGACGACGGCCATCGTCATCCCACCGAGGATGAGCCCGGCCTCGCGCAGGAGCGAAGCGGTCCGCTGCGGCCGGTAGAGGCCCCGGGAGCGGAACATCCAGAAGACGAGCGGCACGATGCCGAGCAGCGGCCAGGCGTACTCGGCGACGCCGGGCTTCCAGCTCCCCGGCGGCTCGTCCCAGAACACGTAGAAGCGCAGGGCGTACGCCGCCGCCCAGCACGCGGCGACGAGCACCATGTCGCCGATCATGAGGACCGAGCGGAAGACCTCGCTGTAGCGGTGCAGCACCGCTAGGCCCCCGCTCGGCGGACGCGCTCGAGCGCGCGCACGTCGGCGAGCAGCGCGTCGAGCGCCTCGAAGTCGATCTGGCTGGGCCCGTCGCACGGCGCGTGCTCCGGGTACGGGTGCGCCTCGACGAAGAGCGCGTCGATCCCGATCGCGACGGCCGCGCGCGCGAGCGGCGCGACCATCGAGCGGTCGCCGTCGGTCGCCGTGCCGGCGCCGCCCGGGTGCTGCACCGAGTGGGTGGCGTCGAAGCACACGGGGGCGAAGCGGCGCATCTCGACCAGACCGCGGAAGTCGACGACGAGGTCGTTGTGGCCGAACGAGGTGCCGCGCTCGGTCACGAACGCGCCGCCGCGCCCGCTGCTCGTCACCTTCTCGACCGCGTGGCGCATGTCCTGGGGGGCCATGAACTGGCCCTTCTTCAGGTTCACCGGGAGGCCGGTCGCGGCACAGGCGACGATGAGGTCGGTCTGTCGGCACAGGAACGAAGGGACTTGCAGGCAATCGACGATTCCCGCGGCCGGCTTCGCCTGGCCGGGCTC
>DATAGA010000161.1:0-2699 GCA_036257215.1 Myxococcota bacterium | reverse complement strand
GCGCGACGAGGAGCAGTCGGCGCTCGGCGAGCAGCGTCTCGACCGCCTCTCGCTGGCCCGCGCGAAAGCCGTCGTAGCCGAGGCGGCGCAGGCCCGCGTCGAGGTCCACAGAGAGCTCCGGGAGGAAGGGGCGGGCGAGAGCCTAGCCGACGGAGCCCCGAAGCGGGCTGCTTCGGCTATCTAGGTCACGGGAAGGACGGTGCACGCATGGGCGATGCTCCGTTGGAGCCGCTCCCGGACGGGCTGGCCGAGGCGCTCGCGCGCCCGGCGGCCCACGGCGGAGAGCCCGTGGAGCTGGTGCAGACGCACATCTCGTACGTCTTTCTCGTCGGCTCGCGCGTGCTGAAGGTGCGCAAGGCGGTGCGGCTGCCGTTCCTCGACTTCGGCGCGCGTGCGCTGCGCAACGCCGACTGCCTGCGCGAGGTCCGGCTCAACCGCCGCCTCGCGCCCGACGTCTACCTCGGGGTCGCGCCGATCGCGCGCGGCGCGGGCGGCTTCCGCGTGGGCGCGGTGGCGGAGACACTCGCGCAGGGAGGCGACGACGAGGGCGCCCCGGAGCACGCGGTCGTGATGCGCCGCCTGGCACGCGGCCGCGACGCGCTCTCGCTGCTCGAGCGCGGCGCGCTCGAGCCGGCGCACGTGGACGGCGCGGCGCGCCGCATCGCGCGCTTCCACGCCGACGCCGGCCTCGGGCGGCCCGCGCCGTTCAGCCCAGAGGAGTGGCGCGGGCTCCTCGCCCGCCCGATGGCCGCGAACGTCGCGAGTCTGCGCGAGACGGCGTCTCCGGGCGCGTCGGGCGACGCGGTGGACCGCGTGGAGGCGCTCTTCGCCACGCGCCTCGCGGAGGCCGCCGCCCGGCTCGAGGCGCGCCGGCTCCAAGGCCGTGCGGTCGACGGCCACGGCGACGTGCACCTCCAGCACGTGTGGTTCGAGGCGGACCCGAGCGCGCCCGTCTTCGTCGACTGCCTCGAGTTCGACGATGCGTTGCGCCGGATCGACGTCGCGGGCGACGTCGCGTTCCTCGCGATGGACCTCGTGTACCGCGGCCGCGACGACCTCGCGGCCCGCTTCCTGCGGCGCTATGCGGAAGCGTCGGACGACTTCGGCCTCTACGGCGTCGCGGATCTCCACGCGGCGTACCGCGCGGCCGTCCGCGCGAAGGTCGCTGCGCTCGCGGCGACCGAGGCGGAGCTCCCCGCGGCGCAGCGCGCGGCCGCGCAGGGGAGCGCCGCGCGGCACCTCGCGCTCGCCGAGCGACTGCTGGCGCCGCCGCGCGCCGGCCCGCTCGTCCTCGTCGCGGGCACGATCGGGTCGGGGAAGAGCACCGCCGCCGAGGCGCTCGCCGACCGCCTGCGGGGCGCGGTCGTATCCTCGGACCGGACGCGCAAGCGGCTCGCGGGCCTCGCCCCGGACGCGAGCGCCGCCGCGGCGTTCGGCGCGGGCATCTACACTTCCGAGTGGAACGAGCGGACGTACGCCGCAATCCTCGAGCGCGCGGAGCCCGTCGTCGCGGCGGCGCGGGCGGCGCTGCTCGACGCCACCTGGTCGAGCGCCGTGCACCGCACGGCCGCGCTCCGCGCGGCGGCCGCGAGGGGTGCCCCCGCCTGGCTCGTCGAGGTGCGCTGCAGCGAGGCGACCGCGCGCGAGCGCCTGCGCCGGCGCGCCGCCGCGGGCGGCGAGCCCTCCGACGCCGGCCCGGAGCTCCTCGCCGCGAGCCGCGCCCGCTTCGAGCCGCCCGCGGAGTGGCCGCCGGCGCGGCGGCTGGTCGTCGACAGCGACGCGCCGGACGCCGCCGCCGCGCTCGAGGCCGCGGCCCGCGCCATCGAAGGGCGCTAGCCCCCGAGAAGCTCCGTCGCGACGCGTCGGGCGAGGGCGCCGTCCACCTCGCCCTTGCGGGTCTTCATCAGCGCCCCCATCACGCGGCCGACGTCCCCGGGCTTGCTGGCGCCGGTCGCGGCGATCGCCTCCTCCACGTAGCGGCGGGTGGTCGCCTCGTCGGCGAGGCTCGGCAGGAAGGACTGGATCACCGCCAGCTCGGCGCGCTCCTCGGCCACGCGCTCGGGACGGCCCGCCTTCTCGAAGGCGTCGATGCTCTCGTGGCGCTGCTTCTCGAGCCGGCGCAGCGCGGCGACGCACGCTTCGTCGCCGAGCGTCGGCGAGTTGTCCTTCTTCTGCTCGAGCAGGAACACCGCGCGGATGCTGCGGAGCGCGGCGACGCGCGGGGCGTCCTTCGCCTTCTGCGCGGCGGTGAGGGCGGCGGAGACGTCGTCGTAGATCCCCATCGCGCGGAGCGTAACGGCGCCGCGGGTCGCACGCCCCCCGCGCCGCCCGCCGCACGGCCCTCGACGCGACGGCCGCGGCGCGTACCCTCCCGCGCGGACGAGGGAGCGAGCGATGGCGGAGACCTCGCCGCAGACGACGGACAGCGGGCTTCTCGCGGCGGAGATCCACGACGCGTGGCCCGCGCTCGACGCCGCCGAGCGCGTCGAGGCGTTCCACCTGCTCGGCCCGTCCGAGGCGGAGGAGCTGTTCCACTCGCTCACCGCACGCGACCAGTCGGAGCTCCTGCACGCGCTCGGCACCTCGGAGCGCCAGCTCTGGATGCGACAGCTCGCACCCGACGACGCCGCGGACCTCGTGCAGCAGGCGGCCGAGGAAGAGCGCGACGCGCTGCTGCGGCTGCTCGACGACCCGACCCG
>DATAGA010000160.1:0-4563 GCA_036257215.1 Myxococcota bacterium | reverse complement strand
CACAGGGCCGGCAGTCCCGCGACGGTGGCCTCGATGTCGGCGTCGCTGACGTTGCCGAACACGCCGCAGGCGAGCACGAGGTCGGCCGGTACGGCGCCCTTCCACGCGTCGGTAACGCCCGCGTCCGCCTCGACCACCTCGACCGCCGCCAGCGAGGAGCGCGCCGCCGCCGAGCGCGCGGCGGCGGCGTTGCGTCCGTCCAGCTCCACGAGACGCGCGCGCACGTCGCGCGCGCGCTCGTGGCCGCCGAGGGCGCCCAGCAGGTCGCGGGCCTCGCCGGCACAGAGGCTCACGGCGCGCAGCGGCCCGGGGGGCGCGCTCGCCAGCCACTCGCGGATCCGCATCTGCACGACGGCGAGGCGCAGCGCGAGGAAGGACCCCGGGCGGTCGTAGGCGCGGTGCCAGTCGGACCAGTCGCGCGGGAGCGCTCCCGCGTCCGTCGCGCCGCTCACGCCGAGTCCGAGGAACGCCGCCACCGCGCGATTCCAGGCCCCGGGCCGCTCGAAGTACGGCGAGTGGCCGGCGCCCTGGATCTCGACGACGCGCGCGTCCGCGAGCTTGGCCGCGCTGGCGCGGATCGCGTCGGGCGGGAAGAGCGCGTCTTCGGCGCCGACGACGAAGAGCACGGGTTGCACGAGCGCCGCGAGGCGCGCGTCGGGCACCACCGTTGCGAGCAGCGTCGGCGCCACCTTCGCGAGGTCCGGCTCTCCGAACCCGCCGAGCATCTGGTAGAGGTACGCGTGCGCCGGCGCGCGCGCGACGAAGCCCGCCCCGAGCGCCGGGTGGCGGCCGAGCTCGTCCGGTGGAACGGCCGTGCGCTCGCCGATCGTCCGGAGCGCCGCGGCGAGCTCGGCCGTCATGATGCCGGCCGGCGTGTCGGCGAGGACCACCCGTCGCACCCGTCCCGGATGCGCGAGCGCGAAGGCGAGCGCGCACCAGCCGCCCATCGACTGGCCGACGACGTCCACGGGACCCGAGACGTCGGCTGCGTCGAGCACGGCGGCGAGGTCGCGCGCGGCGAGCTCCGGCCGCGTCGGCCCGCCCCGCGCCGTCGAGCGCCCGAAGCCGCGCTGGTCGAAGGCGACGACGCGCCGCTCCGCGCCGAAGACCGCGGTCTGCTGGAACCACGACGCGTGGTTGCTGCCCGCGCCGTGGCAGAGCACGATGGTCGGCTCGCCCGCGCCGACGCTCTCGAAGTAGATGCGCTCGCCGTCCGATTCGGCGAAGCCGGCGGTCCTTCGCACGCGCGCGACGCTACCAGAACGCGGCGCGTCGAGCCCCGGGCTTCGCTCTACGCCGACTTCGCCGCGAAGAGCAGCGCGAGCGCGCGGCCCGCGCGCACGTCCTCGCGCCGCACGTCGAAGCCACACGCGGCGAGCCGCTGCGTCAGCTCGGCGACCTGGTTCTCGCGGAACCCCGGCGAGGCGAAGCGGCCGCCGCCCGGCTCGTGGAGCCGGGTCGCGAGGAGGAGCGTTCCGCCCGGCCGGAGCACCCGCAGCACCTCGCGGAGCGAGCGCTCGGGTCCGGGCCAGAACTGGACGCTGTTGGCGGCGTAGGCGGCGTCGAAGCTCGCGTCCGGGAAGGGGAGCGCCTCTGCGCTCGCGAGGCGCAGCTCGACGCGGCCCGCGGCGATCGCGCCGCGCAGCCGGCGTGCCGCCATCGCGAGCATCGCGTCGGACGGATCGACGCCGACGGCGCGGCCGCGCGGCACGCGGGCGGCGAGCGCCGCGAGCGTGCGCCCGTGGCCGAAGCCGAGCTCGAGCACGTGGTCCTCGGGGCGCAGCGGCACGCGCGCGGCGGCCGCGTCGTTCATCGCCGCGTTCTTCGCCGCCATGAGCGCGCCCGCGAGGCGGCCGAGCAGGCCGCGCGGGTGGGCGAACTGCGAGCGCCAGCCCCGGGGCGGGCAGACCCCGAGCGCTGCGTTCGGGCGCGGCACGTCGCGGCGGCTCGCCGCGTCGGTCGCCTCGGTCATGGGGATCCTCTCGCGGGCGCGGGTCGGGAGAGCGGGGTGGGAGACGGGTCGTTCGGGACGCTCGCTGCGGGAGCGGGCCGCCCGGAGAGACGCACTTCGAACGCGCTGCCGCCGCCCTCGCGCGGTAGCCAGCGGACGTCGCCGCCGTGGTGGCGCGCGATGAGGCGCACGAGCGCGAGGCCGAGCCCGGCGCCGTGGGCGCTGGCGCCGTCGCCGCGCACGAACGGCTCGAACACGCGTTCGCGCTCGTCCGGCGCGAGGCCGGGGCCGCGGTCGAGCACCCGCACCAGAGCGTCGGCGCCGTCGCGGCCGACCTCGATCTCGACCGGCGCGCCCGGCGCGTGACGCCGCGCGTTCTCGACGAGGTTGCGCAGCAGATGGCGCAGGCTGCGCGGGTCGCCGCGCAGCGCGACGGGCGCGCCGCGCGCCTCGCCGCCGGCGCGCGCGGCCTCCTCCGCCGCGAGCGCGAGCAGGTCCACGTCCTCGTGGCCGCCGGTCGCCTCGAGCAGCCCGAGCCGGCTCGCGACGAGCAGCTCCTCGACGCCCTCGTCGAGGCGTGCGACGTCGCGGGCCATCGCCGCGCCGAGCTCGGCCTGGCCGCGCTCGGCGGCGAGCTCCGCGGCGACGCGCAGCCGCGCGAGCGGCGAGCGCAGCTCGTGGGAGGCGCTCGCGAGGAGCGTGCGCTGCGCGCCGACGAGCGACTCGATGCGCTCGGCGGCGCGGTTGAAGCTGCGGGCGAGGCGCGCGACCTCGTCCTGGCCTTCGACGTCGACGCGCGCCGCGAGGTCGCCGGCGCCGAGCGCCTCGACGCGGCGCTCGAGCCGCTCGAGGCGGCGCGTCACGCCGCGCGCGACGGGCCACGCGGCGGCCGCGAGCGCGAGCCCGACGAAGCCGAGGCTCGCGAGGAACGCAAGCGCCGGCGGCTCGCGGTCGGGGAAGCGCGCGACGACGGTGCGGCCGTCGTCGAGCCGCAGCGCGGCGGCCGGCCCGCGGCGGTCGTGGAGCCAGTGGCTGCGGCGCTCGTCGGGCTTGGGCCGCGGCACGGGACCGCCGGCGCTCGCGACGAGGTGGCCGCGCGCGTCGAAGAGCGCGAGGTCGCCGCGCAGGGACTCCGCCAGCCGCGCGAGCAGCTGGCGCGCGTCCTCGGCCGGAGCGTCCGCGGCCGGGAGCGCGGCCTCGACCAGCGTGCTCGTCGCGCGCAGGAGGTTGCGGTCGCGGCGAGGGCCGGGGCCGTGCCACCAGAAGAGCGAGCTGGCCGCGAGCAGCGCGGCGAGCATCGCGAGGAAGCCCAGGTAGATGCGCAGGTAGAGCCGCTTCACGCCGCGCCGTCCTCGTCCTGGCGCGCCGCGAACACGTAGCCGGCTCCGCGCACGGTGAGGAGGCGCCGCGGCCGCTTGGGGTCGTCCTCGATCGCGGCGCGGATGCGCGAGACGTGCACGTCGATGCTGCGGTCGAACGCCTCGTGCGCGCGGCCGCGCACGCGCTCCATGAGGGCGTCGCGCGAGAGCACGCGCCCGGCGCTGTCGGCGAGCGCGCAGAGCAGGTCGAACTGCAGCGCGGTGAGCGGGCGCTCCTCGCCGTCGACCCGCACGACGCGCGCGCCGCGGTCGAGCTCGAGGCGTCCGAAGCGGCGCACCTCGCGGCGCGCGTCCGGGCCGGCCAGCGCCCCGCGCCGCAGCACGGCGCGCACGCGCGCGAGGAGCTCGCGCGGGTTGAACGGCTTCGCGAGGTAGTCGTCGGCGCCGAGCTCGAGGCCGACGATCCGGTCGGCGTCGTCGCCCCGCGCGGTCAGCATGACGATCGGGAGCGAGGCCGACGCGCGCAGCTCGCGGCAGAAGGAGAGCCCGTCGCCGTCGGGGAGCATCACGTCCAGGATCAGCAGGTCGAACGCCTCCGCGCGCAGCACCGCCCGCCCCGACCGGACGTCGTGGCGGGCGGCGAAGCGCAGGCCGGCGTCCTCGAGGTAGCGGCCCAGCATCGCGCACAGCTCGCGGTCGTCGTCGATCATGAGCACGCGCGCGGCCATGCCCGGCAGGCTAGCGCCGGCCCGCGTGCAAGGATCCGCGGCCGCTCGCGGGCTAGCGGCTTCCGTGCCAGCGCTCGTGCAGCCGCTCGTGCCGCTCGAGCAGCTCGCTGCGCTGCTCGGGCGTGAGCTGCGCCGACGCGTCGGCGAGGGCCGTCACCACGCGGCCGCTCGTCTCGTCTGCCAGCGCGATCGCCTCGGAGCGGATCTTGTCGAGCGCGGCGCGGTCGATCTCGGGCGCGGCGAGCGCCTCGGCGAGCGCCTCGAGCTGCTCGTGGTGGCGGTCGCGCACCCGCTCGAGGTCGCCGGCGGCCTCGTCGACGATGTCGGCGATGGCGTCGACCTGGGCGTCACTGGCGTCGACGCCGCGGAGCACCCAGCTGACCCCCTCGCGGACGTGCTCGGGAGTCCACGGCCCGTGGCCGAAGCGGCCGCGGTGCGCGTGCCAACCGAACCCGAGGGTGAGCGTCACGAGCGAGCCGAGGACGAAGAAGAGGAGCTTGGACACGAGACCTCCTTTCGGGCGTGGAGGAAGTCTCGGCTGGCGTCCTTTCGCGCGTGTGTGCGG
>DATAGA010000037.1:0-2824 GCA_036257215.1 Myxococcota bacterium | reverse complement strand
CGGCGGGAAGAGGTCGAGGTCGGCCGGGACGGAGAGCGCCACGAGCCCGGCGAGGGCGACGGCGTCCTCGTAGGTCGGGCCCGCCGCCGGCGCGACGAACGCGGGCGGGGTCTCGGTCTCCGCCACGCCGACGACCGTGCGGAACGCGAGTGCGGTCTGCTCGGCGAGCTTCGCGAAGTCGACGCGCGCGATCTCGTCGCCCGCGGTGTGGTAGCAGGCGCTGCTCGAGTCGCCGAAGGAGACGACCGGGACGCCCGCCTGGCCGAACGGGAAGTAGTCGCTCCGCCCCTGGCCGAAGGGGTAGGAGAGCGGCGTCAGGTCGACCGTGTGGTGGCTCGCCGCCTCCGCCACGAGGTCGCGCAGGGCCGTCCCGCCGGTCTCGCCTCCGATGGCAAAGGTGTTGTTCGCGAGCGAGGGGATCAGCGTGGCGCCGAGGAGGTCGAGGTTCACGTACGCGACCGTGGCCTCGAGCGGGACGAGCGGGTCCGACTCGACGTAGTGCTGCGAGCCCTCGAGCCCGTCCTCCTCCGCGTCCCAGAGCGCGAGCACCACCGAGCGCCGCGGCGCCTCGGGCAGCTGCGCGATCGCGGCCCCGATCGCCAGCACCATCGCCGTGCCACTCGCATTGTCGGTGGCGCCGTTGCAGATGCGGTCGTTGGTTCCGATCTCGGGACCGCACTTCCCCGGGCCGAAGTGGTCGTAGTGGCCGCCGACGACGACGTACTCGTCGGGCAGCTCGCGGCCCGGGATCAGCGCCACGAGGTTCGTGCCCTTCTCGTCCCGCTGGAAGGGCTGGCGGTAGGGCTTCGCGCCGAGAGGTTCGGCCACCGGTTTGAGACGCTTCACGATGTATTTCTGCGCGCGGCGCGAGCCCGGGGTGCCGTTGTCGCGCCCCGCCATGCGGTTCGAGGCGAGCTTCTCGACGTGGCGTGCGACCTCGGCGGCAGCTGCCGCGGCGCCGGCGTCGACCTCCTCCGGCGAGAGCGCAGCGGCAGAAGGGGGAGCAAAGGCGAACGGGAGTCCGAGTGCGAGCGCGAGAGCGCCCATGCGAAGCGCCATGCGGCGATCTTCCGCCGCCGCGCGCAGTGCCGTCAAGCAGCCGCCGCTGTCCGCCGTCCTCGGCGGGCGCGCGCGTGATCGTCGGATCGAGGCTAGTCTCGTCGCCCATGTCGGAGCCGGACGCGGACGCGATCGCGATCCTCGGGGGCACGGGTGACCAGGGTCTCGGGCTCGCCCTGCGTTTCGCCAAGGCGGGCCGGCGCGTCCTGATCGGCTCGCGCAAGGCGGACCGCGCCGTCGCCGCGGCGGACGAGGTGCGCGCCAAGGTGCCCGGCGCGTCGGTCGAGGGGGGCGAGAACGCGGAGGTCGCGCCGCGCGCGGGCATCGTGATCCTCTCCGTCCCGTTCGAGCACACGGCGCCGACGGTGAAGGCGATCCGCGACGCGCTCCGGCCCGGGCAGGTCGTCGTGTGCATGGCGGTGCCGCTCGCGACGGCCATCGGCGACGGCGCGGCGCGCACCGTCGGCGTGTGGCAGGGGTCGGCGGCGGAGCTCGTCGCGGACCTCGCGCCCGCGGGCGTGCCGGTCGTGTCCGCCTTCCAGAACGTCTCGTCGCACCGGCTGCAGCAGCTCGACGAGCCGGTCGAGTGCGACGTGATCGTCTCGGGCGAGAAGGGACCGCGCGAGGCCGTGTCGGCGCTCTGCGGCCTCGTGCCCGGCCTGCGCGCGGTGAACGGGGGGCCGCTCGCGAACGCGCGCATCGTGGAGCAGATCACGGCGCTCCTGATCGGTCTCAACGTCCGCTACAAGGTGCCCGAGGGCCTGGGCCTGCGGATCACGGGCCTCCCCGAGGCCTGACGCCAGGTGGACGTCCACGCCGAGGCCAAGCGCGTCTTCGCGCAGCGCATCGAGCAGAACGCCTACCCCGGCCGCGGGCTCGCCGTCGGGCGCGCGCAGGGCGGCGACTGGCTGCTCGTCTACTGGATCATGGGCCGCAGCGAGAACAGCCGGAACCGCCGCTTCGTCGCCGACGGCGGGACGCTGCGCACCGAGCCCGTCGATCCCGCGAAGCTCGCCGACCCCTCGCTCGTGATCTACGAGGCGATGCTCGAGCTGCCGGGCGTCTACCTCGTGAGCAACGGCGACCAGACCCGCACGCTCGCCGACGCGCTCGCCGCGGGAGGCCGCTTCGACGACGCGCTCGCGACGCGCGAGCGCGAGCCCGACGCGCCGCACTACACGCCCCGCATCAGCGCCATGCTCGATCTGCGCGGCGCCGCGCCGGCGCTCGCGCTCTCGATCCTGCGCGCGAGCCCGGGCGACCCGGCGGGCACCGACCGCACGACCTTCCGTCCGGCGCCCCCGCCTCCCGGCTTCGCCCTCGGCCTCACGACCTACGAGGGCGACGGCGATCCGCTGCCGAGCTTCCGCGGCGACCCGCTCTGGCTTCCGCTCCCGGGCGTTCCCGAGGACGTCCTCGAGCGGTACTGGGCCGCGCTCGACCCCGGCAACCGGATCGCGCTCGCCGTGAAGCGCATACCGGCGCGCGGCGGCGTCTCGGAGCTGCACGTCCGCAACCGGCACGCGTAGGGCGCCGCCATCGCGGCGTGCTGACGCGCCGCGGCTGACACGCCGCGTCAAGCTCGCCGGATCAAGGAGTTGCGGCCTCGGCTGCCCTCTGGTGACGGGGCGGTGGCGGCTGCACGGCGGACCGGCGACGGAGGCCTCCGGCGCCTGCGGGCCGGAAAAGGTACGATTCTTCGACGGGTTGTGGTGCTGCCGCGGCACAGGTGCCAGATCTTGTGGTTTTCCGTTGACGGAGGCCG
>DATAGA010000031.1:0-2882 GCA_036257215.1 Myxococcota bacterium | reverse complement strand
CGATGCCGACGAGCTCGAGCGCGAGGTCCGCCGCGCTCACGGCGCCGCGCGCCTGCGCGCGCCCGCGACGCGCGTCAGCCAGGGCGGCTCGAGCAGCTCGCGCGCCAGCGCGCGCACCCCGGCGTAGACCTCGTCGAAACGCTCGGCATCCGGGCGCGCGAGCGCGGGCGTCCCGTCCGCGACGGCGTCGCTCGACACGACCCCATCGCGCAGCAGTGCGCGCTTCAGGCACGCCACGGCGCGCTTTCCGCCCGACGCGCGCGTCCCGTCGCGGAACGCGGCGAGCACGCGCTGCACGCGCTCCATGCGCTCGATGTCGCCGGCGCGGGCGACCTGCCAGGCGCGCGCCCACTCGCGCGGCAGCGCGTTCGCCGGCCCCGCAACGACGCCGATCGGGAGGCCGCCGCGCAGGCGCCGGCGCTGCCAGTGCTCGGAGAGCGCGCCGGCGAGGCCCGCGCGCGGGCGGAAGATCTCGAAGATCTGGAAGGCGTCGCCGACGTAGATGCCGAACTCGCCGCGCTCGCGGAAGCCCGCCGCCGCGCGCGTGTAGTTGCCCATCACCTTGCGCGGCGCCGACACCTTGATGCCGCGCACGAAGTCGAGCCGCGAGAGCGCCTTCACGTCGCGCGTCCGGATGTGCGGGACGCGCGGGTCCGCGGCGATGTCCGCGTTGTCGTAGAGATACACGGGGATGCGACGCGGCAGCGAGTCGAGCAGGTCCGCGACGTCGCGCGCCACGAAGCGCACCGGGTCGCGCAGCCCGCGGATCGAGAGCGGGGCGAGCACGGCGGCGTCGGCGCCGTTCTCGGCGGCGAAGCGGACGTTCTCGAGCGTCTCTTCCGGCGTGTGCGCCGTGACGCCCGCCCACGCCTCCGCGGGGTCGGCGCCCGGGCCGAGCGCCGCGTTCTGCTTCGCGACCTCCTCCGCGCACACGCGCACCACCTGCTGGCGCAGCGGATTCGCGAGCCGGTCCCACTCGCCGGTCGTGCCGGCGGCGAACACGATGTCCGCGCCGACGCCGTCCTGCACCACGTGGCGCACGACGCGGCGCTGGTCCTCCTCGAGCAGCCGACCCGACCCGTCGAGGATGGTCACCACGGGCACGGAGAGGCCCGGTCGGGGCCGGATGGTCTCGAGCGTTCGCACAAGCCCCCCGCGGGCCCTCGCCCGCGCCCGGAAGCTAGCAGCGCGACCCACGGCGTCGCGCGCGCGCGTGATAGGATCGCCGCGTCATGCGCCGCCTACCCGCGCTCCTCGCCGCCGCGGCGCTCGCCGCCGTGGGCGCGCGAGCCGAGCTCGCGGCCGAGCCGGTCGGGCGCTCCTTCACGCTGCCCGAGCGCCCCGGCCCGCATTGGTTCTGGCTCACCGACCTCCTGCTCCATCGGACCGCGCTCTTCGACGCCGATACGGGCGATCTCCTCGGGACCCTCTCGGCCGGCACCGCGGGGCTCGGCTTCGTCATCGCGCCGCTCTTCTCGCACGACCACCGTGAGATCTACCTGGCCGAGACCTACTACGCGCGCGGCGTGCGCGGCGAGCGCACGGACGTCGTGAACGTGTACGACGGGCAGACGCTGGCGCCGCTCCACGAGATCGCGATCCCCCCGAAGCGCGCCGAGTACTACCCCGGCAACGCCGCGAACGCGCTCTCCGACGACGGGCGGTTCGTCGCCGTCTTCAACTCGACGCCCGCGACCTCGCTCTCGATCGTCGACGTGCGCGAGCGGCGCTTCGTCGCCGAGGTCGGCGCGCCCGGCTGCGGGCTCGTCTTCGGCGCGGGAGCGCGCCGCTTCCTCATGCTGTGCGGCGACGGCGCGGCGCTCGTGGTGACCGTCGACGCGGCGGGCCGCGGAGCGAGCGCCGAGCGGACGGCGCCCTTCTTCGACCCCAACGCCGATCCGCTGACCGAGAAGGCGGTCCGCCGCGGCGACGAGTGGCTGTTCGTCTCGTTCGAGGGGATGGTCCACCCGCTCGACGTCTCGGGCCCGGCGCTGCGCCCGGGCGAGCCGTGGCCGCTCTTCGACGAGGGCGACCGGAGCGCGTCGTGGCGCATCGGCGGCGGGCAGCACCTCGCCGTCCACGCCGCGAGCGGCCGGCTCTACGCCCTCGTCCACCAGGGCGAGAAGGACACCCACAAGGAGCCGGGCCGCGAGGCGTGGGTATACGACCTCGCCACGCGCCAGCGCGTACAGCGCATCGCGCTCGGGAACCCGTTCGCCGGGCTCGTGCGCCAGCAGGCGGGGGTCGAACGCGGCGGCGCGGCGTCGTGGCTGCTCGACCGCCTGCTGCCCCACCCGGGCGTGGGTCAGATCTTCGTGACGCAGGACGAGAGCCCGGTGCTCGTCGCGGTCGGCGAGGGCCCCGGCAGCGTGCTCGTCCACGACGCGCGCAGCGGCGCGCTGCTGCGCGAGATCGGCGAGGCCGGCATCGCCTCGACGCTCCTCTACGCGCCGTAGCCGGGGGCCGGGCCTTGTCCATCCCGCTCGCCGCCATCGCCGTGCTCGACCCCGCGTTCGCGCTCGCGCTGCGCGCGGCCCTCGCGCTCCTCTTCGGCGCGGCTGCGCTCCACAAGCTGCGCGATCCGGCCGCGTTCCGGACCTCGCTCGAGGCGTACGGCGTGCTGCCCGCGGCGACCGCCGGCGCGGGCGCCGCGCTCGTCGTTGCGGCCGAGGTCGCGGCGGCGGCGCACCTCGTCGGCGCCGCGCCCGCGCAGGGCGGTCCCGCGGCGGCGGCCGGTCCGCTCCTCGCCGCGGCGCTCCTCGCCGTCTACGGCGCCGCCATCGCGTGGAACCTCGCGCGCGGGCGGCGCGAGCTCGACTGCGGCTGCCTCGGCCCCGCCGGCCGCCAGCCGCTCTCCGGCTGGCTCGTCGCGCGCAACGGCG
>DATAGA010000028.1:0-2941 GCA_036257215.1 Myxococcota bacterium | reverse complement strand
GTTCTGCTCGCAGTTCACCCGAACCTCGACGAGCTCGAGCGCGTCGCCGGACGTCTCGCCCTTGCGCCACAGCTCGTGGCGCGACGTCGACCACAGCACGGCGCGCCGGGTCCGGAGCGTCTCGCGCAGCGCGAGCTCGTTGGCGTACGCGACGAAGAGCACCTCCGCGCTGTCCGCGTCCTGCAGCACGACCGGCACGACGTCGGCCCCGGCCGCGCCGATCGCGCGCAGCTTTCCGAAGTCGAGACGCACCTCGAGCCCCTCTTCGAGCTCCTGCATGGCTCCTCCTGCCGGCCGCAGCCTCAGTCCCGCAGATACCCCAAGGCGCGCAGCTGCTCCAGCGCCTCCGGCGTCACGTGCTTCGTCTCGCGCTCGATCGGGCCGCGGGCCAGCCAGGGCTCGGCGAGCTGGCGCAGCTCGGCGACGCGGGCGGGCTCGGCGTCGGCGAGATCGCGCAGCTCGCCGGGGTCCTGCGCGAGGTCGAAGAGGCGGGGCTTCGTGCCGATCACCGGGTGGTCGGACGCGATCGGGAGGATCAGCTTCCAGTCGCCGCGGCGCACCGCGACGGCGAAGTTGTGCGCGTTCTGGTAGACGAACGTCGTGCGCTCGGCGAGCCGCGGCTCGGGCTCGCCGCGCAGGAGCCGGACCAGCGAGATCCCCGCGACGGACGGGTTGCGCAGCTCGACCCCGGCGAGCTCGGCGACGGTGGGCGCGACGTCGAGCGTGCTGACCAGGGCGTCGCTCCGGAGCGGCGCCTGCCCCGGCACCTGCACCACGAGCGGGACGCGCAGCTGCGGCTCGTAGAGACCCGTGTGCGCGTAGTAGATCTCGTGCTCGCCGAGCGCCTCGCCGTGGTCGGCCGTGACGACGACCGCGACGCGCTCGTCGCGCGCCGCCACGGCGTCCAGCAGCCGGCCGAGCTCGGCGTCCGTGGCGTGGACCTCCGCGCGGTACATCGCGGGCGCCCAGGCCGGGTCCCGCGTGTCTCCGAGCCAGGCCAGCACCCCGTCGCGCGGCAGCAGGCGGAAGTAGGGCGCGTCCGCGATGCGCGGGCCGCTCCCCGCCGTGCGCTCTCCCGAGTAGAAGCGCTTCGCGAGCGCGGGCTCGGGCTCGTACTGCATGTGAGGATCCCAGTAGTGGACCCACACGAAGAACGGGCGCCCGCGCACGTCGGCCAGCCAGTCGAGCGCGAGGTCGGTGGTCTCCCGCGCGGTGCGGTCGCCGCGCATGTTCGGGATGACGTCGAAGCCGCGCCAGCCGAACTCGGGCCCGACGTGGCGGGACGACGCGAATCCCGCCGTCGCGTAGCCGGCGCGCGCGAACGCCTCGGGCAGCGTGTCGACGCCCGCCGGAAGCGGTGTGAGGTGGTTCAGCACGCCGTGGTCGAGCGCGCGCAGCCCGCTCATGAGGCTCGCGTGCGAGGGGTTCGTGACGTTGCTGTCGCTGCGCGCCTCGCGGAAGAGCGCGCCGCGCGCCGCGAGCGCGTCGAGGTGCGGCGTCGTGCCCGGAGGCGCCCCGAGGCACGAGAGCGCGTCGGCCCGGGTCGTGTCGAGCGTGACCAGCACGACCGACAGCCGGTCGTCGCGCGGCGCGCAGGCGAGCGTCGCCGCGAGTGCGATCCACAGCGCAGTCCGCCGCGCGCGCGGCACGTCCGAGCCCCCCGGCGAAGGAGCCGAAGCTAGCAGAGCCGGCGCGGACGCCCGCCGCCTGCGGTGCGTGCAGGAGCGAGCGAGCGCGGCGGGGTCGGATTCATCTGCTACCTACAGCGCTTCGGGGGGACGATGAGCGGCGGTGACACGGTGCGGTCGGCGGCCACGGTCGCGGGCCTCGAGCGCCTCCTCGAGTCGATCGAGTCCGGTGCCGCGCCGAAGCCGGTGTGGATCTCGCTGCGCGGCGACTGCCGGTTGGACCGGCTGCCGCCCTCCGCGCTCGACGCGCTGCTGCCGCGGCTCCACCGCGCGGTGCTCCGGGGCATCCGCTCGCCCGAACCGCGGGGGCTCGGCCGCAAGCGGCGCCTCGCGCTCTGGCGCGCGGTCGCCTCTAGCGGCTTCCACGACTTCTCGGACGAGGGCTGGACCAAGAGCTGGGACTCGCCCTTCGTCGAGAGCTACGACTACGTGTCCGACTACCTGACCGGCGGTCTCGGGGCGCTCGACCCGTTCCGGGTCTACTCCGCGGTGCTCGGCACCCACGACTTCGGCGTGCACGACTTCGTCTCGACGGAGCTCTGCCGCGGCGTGCAGACGGTGGTCGAGCCGATGGCGGGCTGCGCCGACTTCGCCTACGGCGGCCACTTCCGCCATCCCGAGCTGCGCTACCTCATGTTCGACCTCGACCCGAAGGCGCGCGACCACGTCGCGGCCCTGCGCTGGCGGGACGACGCCGACTGGCACTACTGGATCGGCAACGTCCTCGACGAGCGGGCCTGGAGGCGGGTGAAGGCGCTGACGCGCGGGCGCTCGCTCGCGTACATCGGCAAGCAGAGCCACCACTACCTCGACGCGCCGCAGCTGATGCGGCTGCTCGAGCTCGGCACGCGCTACGTCGACTTCTTCATGCTCGAGGTGCAGGAGCCCTCCCTCGTGACGGACCTCGAGGAGGAGGAGGACCTGACGCGGCCCGAAATGGAGGACGCGGGCTTCCAGGCGCTCCTCGTCGACGACCCCGGCGTGAGGCCGAACCCGCTCACGCACGCGTTGAGCTTCACGCTCCAGGTGCGCGACCGACGCGGGCGGCGCGACCTCTTCCATTACAAAGACTGGACCGGCTGGCAGCCCATGGCGCTGCACGCCCTGGCCCAGTTGCTGGGGCTGCGGCTGCTCTTCTTCGACGTCGCGCACGGCGACTTCCGCCCCGTCGAGGAGGCGGCCGGCCTCGCGGACGCCGTCGACAACGTGAACTTCTTCGTGTTCACCCGGCGGGCGCGCCGCGCACGCACGCC
>DATAGA010000024.1:0-5798 GCA_036257215.1 Myxococcota bacterium | reverse complement strand
AGACGCTGCGCGAGGCCGCGATCCGCAAGCTCGCCGAGGGCACGACCACCTTCGAGGAGGTCGTGCGCGTCACCGCGGACGCGCCGTGAGCCGGGAGCACGCCGACGAGCTCGCGCTGCTCGTGCGCGCCGGCTGGCGCGTCGTCGCGCTCGAGACCTTCGAGGAGGAGCGCGCCCTGCGCGTGCTCGGCAAGGCGGCGGCGGCGACGAAGCGATCGCTGCGCACCTGGTCGTGCAGCGCGGGCCTCGCGCCCGAGGGCGCGGGGGCCGGCTCCCTCGACGCGTGCGTGCAGGCGCTCGCGGAGGTCGACGAGCCGGCGCTGTTCGCCCTGCTCGACGCCCAGCGCATTCTTTCGGACGCGGCCGGGCTGCGCCGCCTGCGCGACCGCCTCGGCGAGCTCGGCAAGCGCAAGCAGGTCGTCGTCTTCGTCGGCCCGGTGCTCGAGGTCCCGGTCGAGCTCGAGCGCGAGGTCGGTCGCCTGCGCCTCCCGCTGCCCGCGGCCGACGAGCTGCGCGGGCTCTTCGAGAAGGTCGTCGAGGGCGCGGGCCGGGAGAGCGCCGAGGCCTCCGTGCTCGACGCCTCCGTGCGCGCGGCGCTCGGCCTCACGGCGGGTGAGGCCGCGCGCGCGTTCCGCAAGGCTTGGCTCGAGATCGGGCGGCTCGGCGACGCGCTCGCCGCGCGCATCGTGCGCGAGAAGCGCCAGGCGCTCCACCGCACGCCCGCGCTGACGTTCCACGAGGCGAGCGAGGGCCTGGCCGAGGTCGGCGGGCTGGGCGAGCTCAAGGCGTGGCTGCGCGAGCGGCGCCAGGCGTTCGGCGACGAGGCCCGGCGCTTCGGCCTGCCGGCGCCGCGGGGCCTCCTGCTCCTCGGCGTCCAGGGCTGCGGCAAGTCGCTCTGCGCCAAGGCCGTCGCGCGCGAGTGGCAGTTCCCGCTCCTGCGCGTCGACCTCGCGGCGGCCTTCGGCGACCCGACCCGCACGCCCGAGCTCGCCGTGCGCGAGGCGATCGCCGTGGCCGAATCGCTCGCGCCCGCCGTGCTCTGGATCGACGAGATCGAGAAGGGCTTCGCCGTCGCCGAGACCGACGGGAGCGCGACGCGCACGTTCGGCTCCTTCCTGACCTGGATGGCGGAGAAGCGAGCGCCGGTCTTCGTCGTCGCGACGGCGAACGACGTGACCCGGCTCCCGCCCGAGCTGCTCCGGCGCGGGCGATTCGACGAGCTCTTCTTCGTCGACCTTCCCTCGCCGGCCGAGCGCGCCGAGATCCTCGCCATCCACCTCGCGAAGAACGGGCGCGACCCGGTGCAGTACCCGCTCGAGGAGCTCGCCGCGCAGTCCGAGCGGCTCTCGGGCGCCGAGCTCGAGCAGGTCGTCGCGGCCGGGCTCTACAAGGCGTTCGCGAGCGGCCGCGAGCTGACCGACCGCGACCTCGCGGACGCCATCACCGAGACCGTGCCGCTCTACGAGACGTACGAGGAGCGCATCAAGGAGCTGCGCAACTGGGCGCGCCACCGGGCGCGCCCGGCCAGCACCGACGGGCGCATGGTGGACCTGTTCCAGGCGCCGTGAGCGGCGCGCCGCCGCGAGGCGGGGCACCCTCCCGGCGTGTCGTCTTCCGCTCCCGCTGCGGCGCCGCGCGCGCGCCGCGTCGCGTTCCTCGCGCCGATGGTTCCGGAGCTGCGCCCGCTGGTCCGCCGTCTGCGCCTCGCGCGAGCCGCGTCCCCGCCCGGTCTCTACACGGGGCAGGCGGGAGGGGTCGAGCTGGCGGCGACGCTCGGAGGGATCGGGACGGGCCCGGCGGCGGAGGCGACCGAGCGCCTCCTCGACGCCTGGCCCGCGGACCTCGTGGTCGTCGTCGGGATCGCGGGTGCGGTCGGCCCGACGCTCGCGCTCGGCGCGACCATCGCGCCGGAGCGCGTGCTCGACGTCGAGAGCGGCGTCGAGCGCCGCCCGGCTGCGCTCCCCGGCGTCACGCCCCGCGGCCTGCTCGCGACCTCCGGCCGCTTCATCGTCGAGCTCGCGGAGATCGCGCGGCTCGAGCGCCGCGGCGTCGTCGCGATCGACATGGAGACGTCGGCGGTGGCGGCGGTGTGCGAACGCCGCGGCGTCCCGTGGGCCGCGTTCCGCGCCATCAGCGACCGCGCCGGCGACCCGGCCGTCGACCGATCGATCCTCGCGCTCGGCGGCGCCGACGGCCGCGGCGACGCGGCCGCGGTGGCTCGCTACCTGCTCGCGCGACCCTGGCGCGTCGTGCTCCTCGCGCGGCTGGCCCGCGGCATGCGCCGCGCGACGAACGCCGCGGCGCACGCCGCGGTGGACGCGATCAGCGCGGCACGCCCTCGATGAGCGCGAGCCCGGGTCCCTGGGTCGGCACGACGGCGGTCAGCTCGAAGCCGGCGGCGTCGTAGAGCTCGCGGAACTCGGCCTCCGAGCGCTGGCGACCGCCGCTCACGACGAGCATGTTGACGTCGTTCGCCGCGGCGCCGCGGCTCAGGAGCGTGCGGTCGATCCGCGCGGGGTAGACGCCCTCGGCGATCAGCAGGCGACCGCGCGGGCCGACGACGCGGCGCACGTTGCGCAGGATGGTCGCCGCCTGCTCGTCGTTCCAGTCGTGGATCACGTGCTTGGCGAAGTAGGCGTCCGCCCCCGACGGGACGGACTCGAAGAAGTCGCCGGCCGCGTAGCTGCAGCGCTCGGAGAGCCCCGCCTCCGCGATCTTCGCGCGCGCGCGCTCGGCGACCTGGGGCCGGTCGAACACGACGCCGCGCAGCGCCGGGTTCGCGCGCAGCAGGCCGATCAGGATCGCGCCGTTGCCGCCGCCGACGTCCATCACCGTGCCGAAGCGGGAGAAGTCGTACGCCGCCGCGATGGCGGCCGACGCCTGCGGCGCGAACGTCGCCATCGCGTCGTCGAAGACCTTCGCCTGCTCGTCGTCGAAGTGGGAGAAGGCGTCGCCCTCGGGCGAGTTCTTGCGGAAGTGGGGCTTTCCGGTGCGGACGCAGTACTCGAGCTCCTTCCAGGCGTCCTGGATCCCGAGGCCGGAGAAGAGCTGGACCATCGAGCGCGCGGAGCCGGGGACGTCGCCGCGCAGCGCCTCGCCGAGCGGCGTGAGCGAGAAGGCGCCGTCCGCCGCCTCGTCGAACACGCCGACGCTCGCGAGGAGCCGCATCACGCGGCGCAGCGCGGCGGGGTCGGCGTCCGCCTTCGGCGCGAGCTCGGACGCGGGGCGCGGCCCGTCGGCGAGCAGGTCGGCGAGGCCGAGCTTCACGGCGACGTGGAGGGCGCGCGAGACGTAGTGGCCGATCGCCATCTGGTAGAGGACCGCGGTGGGCGGAAGCTCGGGCTGGCTCATGGGAGACCTCCTCCGGGCGCAGTCTGCGACCCGTGCGGCGAGGATGCCACATGGTTAACTTATGTGTCAACTATCTGAGGCGGGCGCCCACGGCGTCTCCGACGGAACCCGGCCCCGGGTCCCTCGACGGGGTTGACATAGTTAACGAGATCGTGAAGCATGGGGAGCAACTTCACGAAAGGAGTGCTCGATGAAGCCCACCCCTCCCGGCTGGCCCCGCCTGTCGTCCTCGCTGTACTACGACGACCCCCGCGCCGCCATCGACTGGCTGTGCAAGGCGTTCGGATTCGAGGTGCGCCTGCTGGTCGAGGGCGACGGCGGACGGATCGAGCACTCGGAGCTCACCTTCGGCGACGCGCTGATCATGGTGGCCGGCGCCGACAAGGCGGATCGCTTCCCGTACATGCGCTCGCCCTCCAAGGTGGGCGGAGCGAACACGCAGAACCTGATGCTCTACGTGGACGACGTGGAGGCCCACTGCCGCCGCGCGCGCGAGGCGGGCGCCGAGATCACGAACGAGCCCGCGACGCACGACTACGGCGCGGACTACTGGACCGACCGCGGCTACGAGTGCCGCGACCCCGGCGGGCACCACTGGTGGTTCACGCAGCGCCTCGCGACCGGCGGCCGGGAGGCGTGAGCCTCGACGCGACCCTCGCAGCGCTCTCCGACCCCACGCGACGCGCGGTGCTCGAGCTCTTGCGCGGCGGGCCGCGCCGGGCCGGTGAGCTGTCGGACGCGCTCGGCATGAGCCCGCCCGCGATGAGCCGACACCTGCGCGTCCTGCGCGAGTGCGGCCTCGTCGCGGAGGCGCGCGGCGACGACGACGGCAGGGTCCGGGTGCTGCGGCTGCGCCCCGAGCCGCTCGACGAGCTGCGTCACTGGATCGGCGAGGTCGAACGCTTCTGGACCGGGCAGCTCGCTTCGTTCAAGGAGCACGCGGAGCGGCGCTCGCGCCGCGCGCCGAGGCGGCGGTGAGCGCGCCGGCCGGCGACGGCGCGACGGTGAGCGTTTCGGTGCGCGTACCGCAGGCCGAGGCCTTCGACGTCTTCACGAGCGAGATCGACCTCTGGTGGCGCCAGGGTCCGCGCTACCGGATCGCCGGCCGCCGACGCGGTCAGCTCTCGTTCGAGCCGGGGGTCGGCGGCCGGCTGTTCGAGACCGTCGAGCTTCCGGCGGGGCCGCGCGTCATCGTCGTCGGCACGATCCTCGCGTGGGACCCGCCGAAGCGCCTCGAGTTCGAGTGGCGCGGCGTGAACTTCCGCGAGGGCGAGTCCACCCGCGTCGAGGTGAACTTCCGCGACGTCGGCGAGTCGACGCTCGTCACGCTGCGCCACAGCGGCTTCGCCGCGCTCCGCGAAGGCCACCCGGTGCGCCACGGGCTCGACGGCGCGGCGTTCAGCCGCATGATGGGCCTCTGGTGGGGCGAGCTGCTCTCGGGTTTGCGCGAGCACGTGGTGACCCGGGCGAGCGCGTAGGAAGAACACCCGGCGAGCCTCACGCGGCTCGCATCTCTCTCGCAGGTCAACCTTCGTTGCACCTGAGATCGTCGGTCGCGCCGAATGCCGACTGGACGCCTTCGCGCGATTGCGCCGCGCAAGGCTCGGATCTCGCTACAGCCGCTCGATCTCGCTCGTGAGTTCACCTCGGTTCACCTCCGGCTCGTGCCCGAGCCGCATATGATCCGCGCGCACGTCGGCAACTTCCGCGTGCAGCGGTAGGCCGACAAGCCCACTTGCAGTGAGGGAGAACCTCACGGAGGAAACAACCATGTCGCGACACTTCAGTGCGAAGTCGAAAGGGTTCTCGGTCGATCTGATTCTTGTGGTGCTGACACTGTTGATGCTGAGCAGCACCGAATCCTCGTCCGCCGCTGGCAGCGTGACGCTGCAGGGCACGATCCGCGACTTCTGCGCACCGAGCATCGCGGGAAGCTGCACGCAACTGAGCGACTTCGAGGGTGCGATTCCCGGGGTGGTGCCGAACATGGTCGCCACGACCCTCACCGGGGGTCTCCCGACCCCGGGCCCGAACATTCTTGCCGGCGCCTCGAACCCGACCAACTTCGCAAAGTGGTACGTCGACTCGCCGGGGTTCAACCTGAGCGCTCCGTTCCCCTTGACCCTCAACGAGAGCTCGCCCGGAGTCTTCACCTACAACAACTCGGCGTTCTTTCCGATCAACGGGCAGCTGTTCGGCGATCAAGGCCGATTCGCAAATTTCCACTTCACCGTTCACCTCCAGGGCCTGATCTCGTTCGCCGACCCGACCTCTGGGGCGGACTACTTCTTCAACTTCGGGGGCGATGACGATCTCTGGATCTTCGTCGACGGAAAGCGCTTCATAGACCTCGGCGGCGTCCACGGGTTTGCGTCGGCTGGCTTTACCGAGGAGACACTCAAGGCGGCGGGTCTGGTCGCCAATACGCCTTACACCCTGGACATCTTC
>DATAGA010000022.1:0-3990 GCA_036257215.1 Myxococcota bacterium | reverse complement strand
GCTGCGCCGAGGACGGAAGGTGACGCGGCGCTCGATCGGCTTCCCGCTGGCCCTCGGCATCGGCCTCTCGCTGCTCGCCGCGTCGCTCGCGGTCGGCTGGCAGGTGCTGCTCGTCGGCGACCTGCGCCCGGTGACGGAGGGGTTCACGACCCTCCACTGGGTGCTGATCGTCCTCGGCTCGGTGTTCTTCGTGCTGCTGATCGTCGGCCTCGTGGCGCTCTGCGCCTGGCTCGTGCGCGAGATGCGGCTCAACCAGCGGCAGCAGGCGTTCCTCGACGCCGTGACGCACGAGATGAAGACGCCGCTCGCCTCGCTGCGCCTGTACCTCGACACGCTCGCGCGGCACGACCCTCCGGCGGAGCGTCGGCGGACGTTCGTCGAGCGCATGCAGGAGGACGTGCAACGGCTCGAGCACACCGTCGGACAGGTGCTCTCCGCCGCGCGCGCCGAGGCGCGCGCGCGCGTCCCCGCCGAGCCGATCGATCTCCCCGGAGTCCTGCGCGGAGCGGTCGAGGAGGTGCGCCAGCGCCACGGGCTTCCCGAGGAGGCGATCCGGCTCGGGCCCACGCCCGCCGCGGTCGTGTCCGGCCATCGTCCGGAGCTGGCCGTCGTGTTCCGCAACCTGCTCGAGAACGCGGTCAAGTACTCGGAGTCGCCGGTCGAGGTGCGCGTCGACGTGCGCCGGGTCGGGCGCGAGCGCATCGCGGTCGAGATCGTCGACCGCGGCATCGGCATCGAGCCGCGCGAGCTGCGCAAGATCTTCCAGCGCTTCTACCGCGCCGGACGCGACGTCCAGCGCCAGGCCGCGGGCCTCGGGCTGGGCCTGTTCGTCGTGCGCCAGCTCGTCCGGCGCCACGGCGGCTCGGTGCAGGCGCGCAGCGAGGGGCTCGGGCGCGGCAGCCGTTTCGTCGTGACGCTGCGCAGCGCGGACGGCGGCGTCGCGGCGCCGGTGGGCGCCGAGGCGCGCGCCGGCGGCGCGCGCTAGGGGGGCCGTGCCATGGCACTGGTGCTCCTCGTCGAAGACGAGGCCCACATCGCCGAGGCGATCCAGTTCAACCTCGAGGCGGAGGGCCACGAGGTCGTCTGGGTCGAGACGGGGCGCGCCGCGCTCGAGCGCCTCGCGGCGGAGCCCAGCGTCGACCTCGTGATCCTCGACCTGATGCTCCCCGAGATGGGCGGGTTCGAGGTCGCCCGCCGCTCGCGCGCCACGGGCAACTACGTCCCCATCCTGATCGTGACGGCGAAGGACGAGCCCGAGGACCGCGTCCGCGGCATCGAGGAGGGCGCGGACGACTACCTGACGAAGCCCTTCAGCCTCGACGAGCTCCTCGCGCGGGTGCGCGCCCTGCTGCGGCGCCGGCGCTGGGACGGCGTCGCGCCGGACGCGGGGCCGCCCCGGAGCGAGGTCATCGGACGCGTGACGGTCCACTTCGACCGCTTCGAGCTCGAGACGCCCGAGGGCACGGTGCGGCTCACGACGCGTGAAGCCGGCCTCCTGCGGGCTCTGATCGACCGCGAGGGCGGCGCGCTCGAGCGGGGCGAGCTGCTCGAGCAGGTGTGGGGGCTGCGGGCGGACACGCGGACCCGCGTGGTGGACACGTTCGTCCACCGGCTCCGCCGCTACGTCGAGCCCGACCCGTCACGGCCCCGCCACATCGTCTCGGTGCGCGGCCACGGCTACCGCCTCGTGCGCTGAAGTGCCACCCTTTCGGCGTGACCCCCGGCTTCTTCACGCTCCACGCGGAGCCCGAGCTCCGCGATCCGTCGCTGCTCCTCGCCTTCGAAGGCTGGAACGACGCCGGGGAGGCCGCGAGCCAGGCGGCGCGCTTCCTCGCCGACGCGCTGCAGACCGAGCCGCTCGCGGAGCTCGACCCGGAGACGTTCTACGACTTCACGGTGAATCGCCCCCGCGTTCGGCTCGAGGACGGCGCGCGGCGGATCGACTGGCCGACCTTCGAGCTGCGTCACGGCGCCGGCTGCGACGGCCGCCCCCTGATCGTCGGCGTCGGGCCGGAGCCGCACCTGCGCTGGCGCGCCTTCTGCGAGGAGCTCGCCGCGTTCGTGCGGCGCTTCGCGGTGCGGCGCGCGACGCTGCTCGGGGCGTTCCTCGCGGACGTCGTCTACTCGCGGCCGGTGCGGGTCACGGGGTTCGCGAGCGAGCCGACGCTGGCCGAGCGGCTGGCGCTCGAGCCGTCGACCTACGAGGGCCCGACGGGCATCGTCGGCGTCCTCGCCGAGCGCCTGCGCGCCGAGGGCGTCGAGGTCGTGAGCTTCTGGGCCGGGCTGCCGCACTACATCGAGGCCTCGCCCAACCCGCGCGGCGCGCTCGCCCTCCTGCAGAAGGTGGTCACGCACCTCGGCATGCCCGTCGACGACGCGCCCCTGCGCACGGCGGCGGCCGAGTTCGAGGAGCGCATCTCGGCGCTCGTGGCGGCCGACCCGGCGCTCACGGAGTACGTGCGCGCGCTGAAGAAGCGCGAGTTCGCGCAGTAGCGCGCGGGCTGGCTACGCGCCGCCCAGCTCGATCGACTCCTCGATCAGCATCACCGGGATGCCGTCGTCCACCGGGTAGAGCACCGCGCCGTCCTGGCGGACGAGGCCCTCCTCGATGGGCTTCGGCACCGCGTCGCCGCCCCGGTTGCGCAGCAGGCCCGCTCGCACGCGGGCGTTGAGCCCGTCGAGCTCCGCGGCCGTGGCGGGCCGCACGGGCTGGCGCGTCTCGGGGCAGACGAGGATCTCGATCAGCTCCGGGTTCACCGGCATGGGACGTCCTCCTAGCGCAGCACGCTCGACGAGTAGTCGAGGATGCGGCGCGCGACGATCAGCTGGTTGATCTGCTGCGTGCCCTCGTAGATGTCGTTGATCTTGGCGTCGCGCATCCACTTCTCGAGCAGGAGCTTCTTCGAGTAGCCCGCCGGCCCGAGCAGGGCCACGGCCTTCTGGGTGATGCGCGTCACGGCGAGCCCGGCCTTGGCCTTGGCCATCGACGCCTCGAGGTTGTTCGGGCGCCCGCGCGTGATCAGGCCCGCGGCGCGCCAGGTGAGCAGGCGGGCCGCCTGGAGCTCGGCCTCCATCTCCATGAGGTCGCGCTCCATCGCGGTCAACGTGTGGGGCGCGGCGTCGTACCGCGGCTTCACGCCGTGGAGCGCGAGCTCCTCGCGGGTGAAGTCGAGCGAGGCGCGGCCGACGCCGACCGCCATCGCAGCCACGATGGGGCGGCTGGCGTCGAACGTCGCCATCGCGCCCTTGAAGCCCTTGTCCCCGGCCTTCGCCGGGTCGGCCTTCCTCACCGCCTCGCTGCCGAGCAGGTGGTCGCGCGGCACGCGGCAGTTCTCGAAACGCAGCGTCGCCGTGTCCGACGCCCGGATGCCGAGCTTCTTCTCGAGCCCGACCAGCGTCATGCCCGGCGTGCCGGCCGGGACGACGAACGACTTGATGCCGCCGCGACCCGCGCTCTTGTCGACGGTGGCCCACACGACGACGAACCCGCCGCGCACCTGGGAGGCGCCCTCGCCGGCCGTGCAGAAGATCTTCGTGCCGTCGAGCACCCACTCGTCGCCCTCGAGCCGGGCCGTCGTCTCGATCGCCGCGGCGTCGCTGCCGGCGTTCGGCTCGGTGATCGCCATGGCGCCCCAGATCGGATGGCCGCCCTCCTCGCGGAAGGGCGAGAGGAAGCGCGCCTTCTGCTCGTTCGTCCCGGCGGCCGCGACCGCCGAGCCGCCGAGGGCTGGCGTCGGCATGCGCAGGTACAGCGCCGCGTCGCCCCAGCACAGCTCCTCCGCCTGGATGCAGACCTGGACGAAGCCGTCGCCGACGCCGTCGGCGCGGCCGGCACCCTGGCGCCCGTCCTTCCAGAACCAGTCGACCCACTCCTTCGGCAGATCGTGCTCGTGGTCGTCGTACTTGCGCGAGATGGGGCGCATCCGCTCCAGAGCGACCTTGCGGTAGTACGCCTCCGCCGCGAGCGTGTTCTCGGCCTTCTCGAAGGAG
>DATAGA010000633.1:0-1638 GCA_036257215.1 Myxococcota bacterium | reverse complement strand
GCGGTTTGACACCCCCGGGGAGGGGGGTACGTTGGCTTCCCTCCGGTGGGCGTAGCTCAGTTGGTCAGAGCGTCGGACTGTGGCTCCGAAGGTCGGGGGTTCGAAACCCCTCGCCCACCCCAGACATCTCCGCGCGTCCGGTGACGCGCTCGCGCGACGCGCTCGTCTACGACCCCGCGACGGCCGAGTGCCAGGCGCACCTTCCCGAGATCTACGCGCGGCTGCGCGACGAGGCGCCGGTCTACCGCAGCGACGAGGGCTGGTTCGCGCTCTCGCGCTTCGAGGACGTGCGCGCGGCGGCGGGCGACCCCGCCACCTTCTCCTCGGAAGCGACGGAGATCAGCCAGGGGCTGCTCCCGTTCATCCAGTCGCTCGACCCGCCGCGCCACGACGCGCTCCGCGCGCTCGTCTCGCGCGCGTTCACGGCGAACCGCATCGCCGCGATGGAGCCGCGCATCCGCGCGATCGCGCGCGACCTCCTCGACGCGTTCGCCGGCAGCGGCCGCGGCGACCTGCTCGCCCAGACGCGCGCCAGCTTCCGAGCCGCGTGATCGGCGAGCTGATCGGGATCCGGCCCGAGACCCGCGAGGACTTCCTCGGCTGGACGGATGCGCTCGTCGAGGCGCTCCCCGGCGACGCCGGCGGCGACGCCGCACGGGCTCCCGCGGCGAGCATGTATCGCGCGTTCGCCGCCCTCCTCGAGGAGCGCCGCCGGGCGCCCCGCGACGACCTCGCGAGCGCGCTCCTGGCCGCGGAGATCGACGGCGTGCGGCTCTCGGAGCGGGAGCTCCTCGGCTTCTGCTTCGTCTTGATCGTGGCGGGCAACGACACGACGACGAACCTCGTCGCGAACGGCGCCGTGCTGCTCGCCCGGCACCCGGACCAGCGCAAGCTGCTCGCGGAGGACCCCGCGCGCCTTCCGAACGCGATCGAGGAGATGCTGCGGCTCGAGTCGCCCGCGCAGGCGCTGCCGCGGGTGCTGCGGCGCGACGTGACGCTCCACGGTGTGCGCATGCCGGCGGGCGCGCTCGTGCGCCTCGTCTGGGGCGCGGCGAACCGCGACCCGCGCGAGTTCGAGGAGCCGGAGCGCTTCGACGTCGCGCGCGCGCTCCGGCGCCACCTCGGGTTCGGCCACGGCATCCACTTCTGCCTCGGCGCGCACCTGGCGCGACTCGAGGCGCGGATCGCCTTCGAGGAGCTGCTGGCGCGGATCCCGGGCTACGCCCTCGAGCGCGAGCCGGGCTGGCGCCGCTCGATCTGGGCGCGCGCCCACGACGCCGTGCCGGTCGTCTTCGACCCGGCCTGAGCCGCCGGAGGCGGGCTCTACCGCAGTCCGCTCGAGGGTAGGATCATTCCCCCATGGACCTTCTGGAGCTCGTCGCGAGCGTGCCGCTTCCCTTCGTCGCGCGAAGCCGCGTGCCGCGCGACCTCGACGAGGTCACCGTCGTCGGGAACGAGGCGCCCCCGCGCGAGGGGCGCACGACCCGCGCGGCGGTCGACCGCATCTGGGCCGCGGTGGAGGCGCTGTATCGGACGGGCGTCCACCCCGCGATCCAGCTCTGCATCCGCCGCCACGGCGTCCCGATCCTCCACCGCGGCATCGGGCACACGTGGGGCAACGCGCCGCACGATCCCCCC
>DATAGA010000624.1:0-5219 GCA_036257215.1 Myxococcota bacterium | reverse complement strand
GCCGAGTCGGATCACCGAGGGCGCGCCGGCCAGGAACCAGGCGGCGATCAGCGAGTCGAACACCATGCACCCGAACGAGGACGTCGGCATCCACGGCCAGATCGGCTGCCCGTAGAAGTGGTGGACGACGTCCCACCCCGCGTGCAGCAGCCAGGCGAGGCCGATGTAGCGGTACGAGCGCAACCCCAGGTAGGCCAGCGTCGTCGCCACGGCGATGAAGGCGAACTCGAGCAGCCCGAGCCCTCCGTTCAGATAGGCCGAGCCCGCGCCCGCGACGACGATCGCGTTCAGCTCGCGCCGCGCGGGCTCGCGAACGAACGACATCGCGACGACGAACACGAGCGCCCCGAGCGCGGGGCCGACGGCGTCGAGCCAGTGGACGTCGCGGGCGAGCTCTTCCATCCGGATCTCCTCTCGGCGAGCGCCAGGCCAACGTACCGCGGCGACGCGTGGCTCGATGGACAATCTCCGTCGAAATCCGGCCCAGCGCTTGGATGCCGCCGCGAACCGCCCGCCAGCGACCCGGATCGCGTGAGCCTTCCGGTGAGTGCAGGCGCGGCCCAACTGGAGCCCGACGAGCGGGAACCATGCGTTCGCTAGGTTCTCGCCATGCACCAGGTGGTGGTCGTCGCGACCCACGGCGTGGTAGCCTTCGACCTCGCCACCCCGCTAGAGATCTTCCGCGGGGTCCGGCTCGCCGATGGGAGCGCGCCGTATCGGGTCCGGGTCTGCGGCACCCCGCGCGTCGTGCCAGCCAAGGACTTCGAGATCCGGCTGCGCGAGGGGCTCGAGGCGACCGAACGCGCCGACACGATCCTGATCCCCGGCGTCGACGACCTCGACCGGGGGGTGCCGCGCGAGCTCATCCGCGCGCTGCGCGCTGCCGCGGAGCGCGGCGCGCGGCTGGCCTCCATCTGCTCCGGCGCGTTCGTGCTCGCGGCGACCGGGCTGCTCGCGGGCAAGCGCGCCACGACCCACTGGCTCGCGGCCGCGGAGCTGGCGAAGCGCTACCCGGCGATCGACGTAGACGCGAACGCGTTGTTCGTCGACGAGGGGAAGCTGCTGACGTCCGCAGGGGCGACGGCGGGGATCGACCTGTGTCTCCACGTGGTGCGCCGCGACCACGGCGCGGCCGTCGCCG
Organism: Myxococcota bacterium; assembly: GCA_036257215.1. Classification (GTDB taxonomy): domain Bacteria; phylum Myxococcota_A; class UBA9160; order UBA9160; family UBA6930; genus DATAGA01. The sequence goes on along the minus strand of DATAGA010000624.1, from coordinate 4,078 downwards.
CCCGCGCGGCCCGCATGTCCGTCGTGGCGCTCGAGCGCGAGGGCGGGCAGGCGCAGTTCATGGTGCATCCCGAGCCTCCGGACGACGGCGGCTCGCTCGCGCCACTGCTCGCGTGGATGCACCAGAACCTGCGGCGCGAGCTCCCGCTCGCCGCGTTGGCGCGGCGGGCGGCGATGAGCACGCGCACGCTCTCACGCCGGTTCCGCGAGCAGACGGGGATGACGCCGGCGCAGTGGGTGATCGTGGCCCGCGTGCGCCGCGCGCAGGAGCTGCTCGAGACGACGTCCCACCCGGTGGAGCGCGTGGCGAGCCTGGCGGGCTTCGAGTCGGCCGCGACGCTGCGCGCCCGCTTCCGGCGGGTCGTGGGCACCAGCCCGCGAGCGTATCGACGGGCGTTCTGCGGCGAGAACGGCTGATCGGGGCGCCGCGTCCGGACGCTGGCACCGGGCTACCTTGGGCGCCGATGCGGGAGCTGCGCGACATCGCGGCCGCGTTCGACGCGCTCGCGCCCGGAGAGGTCGCGGTGCTCGCGACCGTCGTCTACGTCGAGGGCTCGACCTACCGGCGCGCGGGGGCGCGTGCCCTCGTGCTGCCGGACGAGCGCGTCGTGGGCCTCCTCTCCGGCGGGTGCCTCGAAGGCGACCTCGTGCTGCGCGCGCGCGAGGTGTCCGCGCGCCGGGCGGCCGAGCGCGTGCGCTACGACCACCGCGGCGAGGACGACCTGCTCTGGGGCCTCGGGCTCGGCTGCGCCGGCCTCGTCGACGTGCTCCTCCAGCCGGTGTCGCGCGAGGCGCCCGGTCCGCTGCCTCGCTTGCGCGAGGCGCTGGCGGGACCCGGCCCCGCCCTCGTCGCGACGGTGGTGGCGCGCGAGGGCGAAGCGGCGCCCGCGCTCGGCGCGGAGGCGGCGCTCTCGAGCGGCGAGCGTGCCGCGCTCGAGGCGAGCGGCCTGCGCGCGCGCACGCGCTGGCGCGAGGGACAGGGCTTCCGCGTGGAGCTGCTCGAGGAGCGCATCGCGCCGCCCACGACGCTCGTCGTCTTCGGGGCAGGACCCGACGCCGCGCCGGTCGTCCGGCTCGCGGCGGCGCTCGGGTACGCCGTGCGCGTCGTGGACCCGCGCCCGGGGCTCGCCCGGCCCGAGCGGTTTCCGGAGGCCGACGCGATCGTGGCCTGCGAGCCCGATGACGCGGTGTCTCGATCCGGTGTCACACCGAATGACGTCGCCATCGTGATGACGCACCACTACCTGCACGACCGCGCGATCCTGGGCGCGCTCCTCGAGGCACCGCCGCGCTACGTCGGGGTGCTCGGACCCAAGCGGCGCACCGAGGACCTGGTGCGCGACCTGCGCGAGAGCGGACGGGCGCCGGCGCCGGAGGCGCTCGAGCGCCTGCACGCGCCGGCGGGCCTCGACGTCGGCGCGGACGGCGCCGACGAGATTGCGCTCGCGCTTCTCGCCGAGGCGACCGCCGTGCTCGCCGGCCGCCGCGGCGGGCCGCTGCGCGAGCGCAAGGGGCCGATCCACGAGCCGGCGCCGTGAGCGCGCGGAGGTCGCCATGAACCAGGTCTTCCCCATCACCCCCGCTGCGAGCGGCGCGCTCTGGTTCCTCGGGACGGTCGGGCTCGTGCTCGCGGGCGTGCTCGGCATCCTCGCCTACACGGCGTGGTCGTCCCGTCACGCGCGCGTCGAGATCGACACCGAGCGGGTGCGCCTCGTCGGCGACCTCTGGGGCCGCTCCCTGCCCCTCGCCTCGCTCGACCTCGCGCGCGCGGAAGTGCTCGACCTGCGCAGCGACCGAGCGCGGGCGCCGCGCGGCCGCACGTTCGGCACCGGGCTCCCGGGCTACGCGTCGGGCTGGCTGCGGCTGGCGAACGGGGAGAAGGCGCTCGCGTACCTGACCGACCGCTCGCGCGTCGCGTACGTGCCGACGACCGAGGGCTACGCCTTGATGCTGTCCGTCGAGGACCCGGCTCGGCTGCTCGCCGCGCTCGGACGGGCGGCGGGCCGGTAGGAAACGCGACCGGTGAGCATCGCCGCCGTCGTGCTCGCCGCCGGCGCGTCGCGCCGGCTCGGCCGGCCGAAGCAGCTCGTCGAGTACGCGGGCGAGCCGCTCGTGCGGCGGGCGGCGCGCGCGGCGCTCGAGGCGGGCTGCGCGCCGGTCCTGGTCGTGACGGGCGCCGGCGCCGGCGAGGTCGAGGCCGCGCTCGCCGGCCTGACCGTGACCGCCGTGCGCAACGAGGGCTGGAGCGAAGGCGTGGCGAGCTCGATCCGTGCGGGTGTCGAGGCCGGCGCCCGTGCGACACCGCCCTGCGACGGCGTGCTGCTCCTCCTCGTCGATCAGCCCGCGGTCGACGCTCCGCTGCTGCGCGAGCTGCTCGACGGGTTCTCGGCGTGCGGCGGCGCCCGCATCGTCGCGTGCTCGTACGGCGGCGGCCTCGGCGTGCCGGCCGTCTTCCCGCGCAGCCGGTTCGCGGCGCTCGCAGCGCTGCGCGGCGACCGCGGGGCGAAGGCCCTCCTCGCGGCCGATCCGGACGTCGTCGCCGTCCCCTTCCCGGCGGGCGCGCGCGACGTCGACACGGACGCAGAGCTGCCGCAACCCGCAGCGAGGCCGTGATACGATGAGATCGTGGCTTCCGGCGCGGCCCCCGAGCGGCTCGAGCTGCGGTACTCCGCCCGAACGTGGCTGCTCACCGCGGGACTCGGCGTCGCCCTCTGCGTTGCGGCTGCGATCGTGCCGAGGGGGGATGGCGCCGCGCCGGTCAACCTCGCCGTCTTCGGCCTCTTGTTCCTCGGCGCCACGGCAGCGGTCGCGATCCGCGGGCGCCGCCCTGTCGTGATCCTCGACCGCGACGGCCTGCGGGACGAGCGGCTGCGCGAGTCGCTCATCCCGTGGTCGGTGCTCGACGTCGCGTACTACCACTCGGCGGAGCGCAGCATCCGGCTGCGGTTCCTGCCCGGTCGCAGCCACCCGGTCGAGCCGGCGCGCGCGGGCACCGCGTGGCTCGGCTTGCTCGTCCCAGCGCTCCGGCACGTGACGCAGCACGCCTTTCACGAGGGCGAGCTCTGCGTCCCGCTCGGCAGTCTCGGCGCAGAGACCGGGGCGCTCCGGCGGCTGCTGGCCACGCGCACGCGCCCCTACGAGAAGACTCCTTACGCCGCCGAGGTCGCGGCGGATGCGAGGGCGGCGCGCTGAACGCTCAGAGGGGCCTCGAACGGCTCGCTCACCGGCGGCGCACGCGAGGGCGCGCCGCATCGAAGTGGAAGCGCTGCCGCCCCACCTCGACGAACGCGCGGAGCCACCAGCGCAAGTAGTGGGGCAGCCAGGCGCGCAGGCGGAAGCGACTCTGCCCGCTCGTGCGGTCGAACCACTCGGTAGGAAGCTCGCGGATGGGCTCGCGCTGGGCGTAGGCCCTGTAGCAGAGCTCGAGCGCTACCTCGAAGCCGCCCCGGCTCTCGACCCGCTGGCCGCTGAGCCAGGCGCCGTCGTAGAGCTTGAAGTTGTTGGTGGGATCCGAGGTGGGGAAGCCCGCGAGAGCGAGGGTCGTGCCGGCCAGACGCGAGAGGCCTGCCTTCACGAGCCCTCCGCCGTGCTGGCGCCCGCCCGGCATGTAGCGCGAAGGGCTCACCACGGTGGCTCCGTCCCGCCAGAGCGCCAGCATGTCCGGCACGATCGAGAGCTTGTCCGAGAGGTCGCCCATCAGGACGATCACCGGCCCCGGCTCGACGCGCTCGAAGCCGTAGCGGAGCGCGTGGATCACGCCCGGCCCGTACTCGTTCTTCACCGCCTCGACGCGCGAGTCCGCGGCGCGAAGCTGCGCTACGAAAGGAAGCGACGTGTCGTCGTCCCGGTCGTAGACGAACCGGAGCCGTTCGAACGGCACAGCGTCGGCGCGCAGTCGCTCGTGCAGGACGACGACGTTCCGGCCCTCGTTGTAGACGGGGACGATCAGCTGGACGGGCCCGCTCCGCATCGGCTCAGATGTTCCCGAGCCGGACCTGCTCGGCCACCCACGGGATCACCTCGTCGAGGATCTCCTCGAGCCCGGTGGTGGCCTCGAAGCCGAGCACACGCTTCGCCTT
>DATAGA010000601.1:0-3102 GCA_036257215.1 Myxococcota bacterium | reverse complement strand
CTGGCTGGCGGAGCTGCTCGCCGGCCCGCGGGAGACCGGGTAGGCGCCGCGCCCAGCGCTCAGCGCGCCGCGTCCTCCACCCGCACGCGCTGCACGACCGTCGTCGCGCCCGGGAACGCTTCCTCGTTCCACGCGACGGCGAACTCGCGGTCCGCGACCCACGCGACGGCCGGCGCCGACGCCTTCACCGCGCGCGAGAGGACGAGCGGCGGTCCGAGCGCGCGACCGCCGTCGGCGAGGCCCAGCACGACGATCTCGCTGCGTACCGCCGTGAGAGCCTCGTACGCGACCAGCCCCGCGCCGTCCGGCGCGAGCGCGAGCGCCGCGCGATCGGGCACGGACTCGACCGCGCCGTGGAGCTCGCGCGGCGGGCCGAAGCGGCCGCTGCGGTCCGCCGTCGCGAGGCGCAGGCTCGGCCGCGCCTTCGCGCCCTCCGTGTACCAGACGGCGGCGAGCCGTCCCGCGCGGTCGAACGCGGCCTGGCCGCCGCGGTGGGGACACGCGTCGAGCGCCCAGCCGTCCGCGTGGACGAGCCCGCGCGGCGCGAAGCTGCGCCCGCCGTCGGTCGAGAGCGCGAGCACCATGTCGCGCACGCGGCCGGGCCGCTCGTCCCGCCACAGGACGGCGACGCGCCCCTCCGGCCCGGTGGCGACGTGCACGCGACAGCACACGCACGTGCTCTCGCCGAGCCGCAGCTCGGGCCCGACGCGGGCTGCGCCGTCGTCGAGGGCCGCGAGCCACGTCGCGGGCAGGCCTCCCTCGCCGCGCCCGTCGATCCAGGCGACGAGCAGGCGCCCGTCCGGCGCGACGGCGAGGCCCTCGAAGGCGTGCGAGAGCGGCCGGTCCGCGTTCACCCGCAGCGGCGGCGCGAACGCGCGCCCGCCGTCCGCCGAGCGGGAGACGCGCAGGTCCGACGCGAAGAGCGTCCCCGGCGGCTTCGGCTTCGCGGACTGCCAGCTCACGTAGAGCGAGCCGTCCGGCCCGGCCGCGAGGCCGGGCGCCTGGTGCAGCGGCTCCACGGCGAGGTCCGACGGGTCGACGCGCACCGGCTCGGGGCTTCGGTCGTCCGCGCGTGCGACGAAGACGTGCGTGCCGTCGCCGTCCGCGCCGCTGCGTCCGAACGCGACCGCGAGCCCGCCGCCCGGCAGCGCCGCGAGGGCGACGTCGGAGGGGCCGCCCTCGTGACCGCGGCCCGCGTGCGCGAGCTCGCGCCGCTCTCCGGGTGCGACCGCGGGGCCGCGGGCGCCGCAGCCGAGCGCGAGCGCCGCGAGCAGGGCGATCCCCGCTGCCGCCTGCATCGCCACCTCCAATCGGGTCCCGCAGCCCGAAGTCATCGCCATCTCCACTCGAACCCCGCAGCGCGGGCTCGTCGCCATGTCCGCACCTCCCCGCAGCCCGGCTTCATCGCCACCTCCACTCGACGCCCGCGAAGAAGCCGCGGCCGTCCCCGGGCTCGTAGCTGCGGCCGTCGGCGGCGTCGACGACGACCGAGGAGACGAAGTCGCGGTCGAACAGGTTGCGCACCTCGCCGAACACCGAGAGCCCGCTCGCCGCATGGTCGTAGCCGAGCCGGAGGTTCGCCAGCACGTACGCCGGCGCGCGCTCAGTGTTGGCGCTGTCGACGAACCAGCCGCGCGGGGTCCACTCGACGTTCGGGGCGATCCAGAAGCCCGACGCGTGCGCGTAGCGCAGCTCTCCGCGCACGAAGTGGCGCGGCGCCCCGGGGAGGTCGTTGCCGCCGAACACGGGGTCGTCCACGTACACGAAACGCGAGAACGTGTACGCGAGCGCGAGGTGGAGCGCGTCGTCGCCCGGGAGCCCGACCCGCCCGGCGACGGCGCGTGCGAGGAGCGCGTCCGCGAAGAGCTCCACGCCCCAGTGGCGCGAGCGGTCCACGTTCACGTAGCGCGGGATCGTGAAGAAGCCCTGCCCGGTCGGGTCCACGTTGAGGTTTCGGATCTCGTCGCGCACCTCCACGTCGTAGACCGCGACGTCGAACCGGACGCGGTCGCCGAGCGCTCCGCGCGCTCCGAGCTCGAATTGCCACGCGTCCTGGGCGTCGAGGTCGGAGAGGTCGCCGTTCAGGTTTCCCGGCGCGGTCGACTCGAACAGGACGGGCGGCTCGTAGGACCGGCCCACGTTGCCGAAGAGCTCGACGTCTTCGAGGAGCGCGTAGCGGAGCCCGAGCGACGGCAGCACCGCGAAGAAGTCCGCGGAGCCGGAGTCGTCGGGGCGCGCGTCGAAGTCCGAGTCCATCAGGTCCCGGTCGTCGAGCTCGCGCCCCGCGTACTGGAAGCGCAGGCCTCCGACGAGTGCCAGGCGCTCCGAGAGCGAGAGCTCCTCGATCGCATAGAGCGCCGCCGCCGACGCATTCGCGCGCTGGCTCTCGAAGGTGGGACCCCGCGAGCCGCCGCGGTTCTCGTGGATCTCCTGCGGCTGGTACGTCCACCCGCCCTGGAGGCCGAGCTGGAGCCGGCTCGCGAGGCCGAAGAGCGGGTCGGCCGCGACGAAGCGCAGCTCGCCGTTCGCGTTGGTCGTCTCGTTGTCGATGATGCCGAACGCCAGGGGGTGCCAGAGGTCCTGGTGATTGAGCTGGCCGTACAGCTCGACGCTGCGGTCGTCGCCGACGGGAACCGCGAGCGCGAGGGCGGCGCGGCCGTACTCGTAGTCGCGCGCCTCGTCCTGCAGCTCGCTCGCCGGGCTCGCCTGGCTCGGGTCCTCGCGGAACTCGGCGCGCGTGACGGCGCCCGGCAGCTCCTGGCGGTTGCGGACGCCGTTGACGAAGACGCGCAGGGCGGCCCCGCCGTCGAAGCGGTGGCCCAGAGAGGCGTAGAGGCGCTGGCGATCCTGCTCGGCGTGGTCGCGGAACCCGTGGCTGCGCGTGTCGGACGCAGCCAGGTAGGCGTCCCAGGGCCCGCGCGCGCCGCCCGTCGAGGCGAACGCCTTCAGGTATCCGAACGAGCCCCCCTCGGTGCGCAGCCTCACCGGCTCGGCGCTGCGCCCGTTCTTCGTCACGAGCTGGATCCCGCCGCCGAGGGCGCTGCCCCCGTAGCGCAGCGAGTTCGCACCCTTGTAGACCTCGACCCGCTCGGCCGCGAGGAG
>DATAGA010000567.1:0-11567 GCA_036257215.1 Myxococcota bacterium | reverse complement strand
TTCGGTGCGCTGATCAGCGGCCTCTACCGGGTGTTCACCCGCCGCGGGGTGACGCTGCTCTCCGGCTTCTTCGGCCCCGTGGAGCGCGGCCTGCGCGAGGCCGGCCACGACGTGCGCTTCGTGCCCGCCGACTTCCGGCGCGCGGCAAGGTCACCAACCGGAAGGGCGTGCTCGACGGGGTCTCGATCTGCACGTTCGCCGCGGGAACGCGCGAGCTCTACGACTGGCTCGACGGACAGGAGGCGGTGCGCTTCCTGCCCGTCGGTGTCGTGAACGACCCGTCGCTGATCGCGCGCAACCGCCGCATGGTCTCGATCAACGGCGCGCTCTCGGTCGACCTCGCGGGTCAGGTGGCCGCCGACACCGTCGCGGGTCGCCAGTACTCCGGGATCGGCGGGCACGAGGACTTCGTGCAGGGCGCGGCGTTCGCGGAGGGCGGTCACTCGCTCGTGTGCTTGCCGTCCACCGCGCGCGTGCGCGTGGAAGGGGCCGAGCGCTCGGTGTCGCGCATCTGCTCGAGCTTCCGGCGCGGCGAGCTCGTGACGACGCCCCGGCACCAGGTGGACGTCGTGATTACGGAGTTCGGCGCGGCCGAGCTCGCCGGCGCGACCGACGACGAGCGCGCCGAGCGCCTCGTCGCGATCGCCCATCCGGACTTCCGCGACGCGCTCCGCGCCGAGCGCGCCGCCGCGCGCTGAGGGCTGCCTCCCGGGGACCCCGGCCCGCGCTCCCGGGCGCGGGGCGCGAGGCCGCGGGCCGGGCGTGCGCCCGGCGTCCGCCCCTAGGACGCGGGGTTCACCGAGATGTCGACGCCGAAGCCGAAGCCCGAGTCGTCCTTCCACCAGTGCTCGGGCGAGAGCGGCGCGACGATCAGGTAGTTCGCGCCGACGGGGACCGTGACGTCGACGCGCGGGTCGACCCGGAAGTCCTGGCCGACGTCGGAGGGCGTGAGCCTGCAGAAGAGGAACACGCACTCGATCCAGCCCGCGGTCGAGACGTCCGGCCCGGCGTCGATCGCGCCCGGCACCCGGTTGCGCTCGCCGATGCCGCGCACCTCGCTCGTCGCGCTGAAGACGGCCGACGTGCGGCGGTCGCTCCCGTCCTTGATCAGCGTCTCGTCGCTGTAGGTCCCGACCGTTGCGATGCGCAGCACGTCGCCCGGCGCGGCGCCGAGCTCGGCGAGCGAGATCACGAGCGGAGCCACCGGCTCGTCGTCCTTCTTGGCGCGCAGATAGCTGCCCTTCGAGTTCAGGCCGTAGAAGAGCTCGACGCCCTGTGTGTCGAAGTGCGGGCCGCAGAAGGAGAGGAGATCCGCGTCGAAGAGCGGCGGGCGGGCGCCGTTGGTGACGCCCAGGTCGAGGAGGAAGGTGACGGGGAGGCCGGCGATCTCGCTCTCGCCCTCGAACGCCGCGCGCGTCGTGAAGAAGCCGTCGGCCGAGCCGGTGACGAGCGCGCCCGTCAGCGTCTCGAGCGAGAGCCCCTCGCCGAGCGCGAAGCTCACGGGCTGCTCGAGGTCCGTCGGGTCGAGCCCGAAGATCTGCGAGAGGCGCGTGTAGGCCTTGAGGTCGATGACGAGGTCGGCGGAGCTCGCGCCGCCCGAGAGATCGAGCGTCACCGTTCCGGCCGAGACACCCTCGGGATCGCCCCACGCGCACAGGGTGCCGATGCCGCCGGGCACGAAGCCGGCGATCCGCACGTCCTCGAGCTCGATCGTGCCGTGGAGCGGGCCCGTGAGGATCTGGTTCGTGTCGACGACGACCTTCGCGAGGAAGCCGCCGCCGAGGCGCTGGATCGGAACGGGCGGGTTCCCGAGCAGCGACACCGCGCCGGTGCTGTCCTCGGGCACGACGGTCACCCAGGTGCGGATCGTGAGCGGGCCGCAGCCCGTGAGCACGAGCAGCGCGGCAGCGAGGAGCGGGGCCGCGAGGCGGCCGGAGGCGGGGAGCCGGGGCATGTCTTCCTCCTTGGGCGGCGCGTGGGGGGAGCCACCCGCCGGAGCCTTCTATCACGGCGCGCCCGGCCGGGGGAAGAAAAAAGAACACGTAGTTTTCACAAATGAGCGCCAGGTACCCGGGCCGGTGCGCGCCAGGCGCGGGTTCGTAAACGGCCGAGCGCGCTGGGAAATTACGGGCGGGTCCGGTCAGGCGAGGACGCGCAGGATGGCCTGGAGCAGAGCGGGGCGCAGCGCGAGCAGCTCTTCGCGCCGGCCCTCGCCGTAGTAGCGCAGGCCCAGGCTCTCGACGCCGGTGACGAGCAGCTCGACCGCCGGGCGCGAGGGCGCGCGCGAGACGCGGCCCTGGGCGTAGACCCGCTCGAGGTGCGCCAGCAGCAGATCCACCACCGCCTGCACGAGGAGCCGGCGCACCTCGCCCACGCGCCGGCCGGCGTGGCCGCCGATCCGCTCGAGATCGATCGCCACGGTCGGCAGCAGCTCGAGGAACGCGCGCAGCGAGCGCTCGGACTGGTCGGCGAGGTCCTCCGCCGGCTCGCGCAGGATCTCGCCGAGCTCGGCGAGCAGCCGCGCGCCGTAGTCCTCGACGATCGCCGCGACGAGATCCTCCTTCGACGCGAAGTGGTCGTAGAAGGAGCGCGACGACATGCCCGCCTCGCGCACGATGTCCGCGACGCTGGTCTTGTCGTAGTGACGCGCCTCGAACGCCCGCCACGCCGCGTCGACGAGGCGGCGGCGCTGCTGGTCGCGCGGGAGGGGCGGCCGGCCGCGCGGCCGCCGCGCGCCGGAGCTACCCGGCGTCACCCCCGCGCGCCTCACGCCGGGAGGTCGGCGATCCAGCTGCCGTGGAAGCCGTGCGGCACGCGCTGCGGCAGCCGCACCGTGGCGACGGGCTTCGCATCGGGCCGGGCGGCGTCGAGGATCACGAGGTCGCTGCCGTCGCGGGCGCGATCGTAGACGTAGCCGAGCAGCCAGCCCTCGTCGGCGCCCGCGCGCTCATCGGCGGCTGCGAACACGAACTCGTCCGGGCGCGCCTCGGGGCCGAAGTCGTGCAGGCGCTGCGCGCCGCTCTCGAGGTCGTACTTCACGACGACGCCCGCGCCGTCGGTGCCCTCCTCCGAGCCCGGGCGCGGCGCCACCGCGTAGCCGTAGCGGTGCTTGCGGCCCTGCACGCGGTCGTCGACGCGCGGGAAGCCGTGGGGCCGGTCGTCGAGCTGCTCCTCGCTCACGCGGCCGCTCGCGAGGTCGACCGTCCAGCGCCAGAGGTACGAGGGCGCGAAGTCGTTCATCGAGGTGCGCCACATGTAGGCATGGCGGCCGACGTCGCACACGACCCGCCCGTCCTCGACGTAGGCGTTCATCGGGTGGAAGACGTAGCAGGGGTCGAGCTCGAACCAGCGCACGTCGGCGCCCTCGCCGCGCCGCGGCACGACGCCGAGCCGCGCGCCGTAGCTCTCGTCCCAGTGGAGCGGCGGCTCGCCGCGCAGCGCGCGCTCGAGGTCGAAGACCACCGGGAGGTCCATGAAGAGCGCGTGCTCCTCGGTGATCATGAAGTCGTGCATCATCGTCGGCCCGCGCACGGGGACCGGCGTCGAGTGCACGAGGCGGCCGGCCGGGTCGAGCACGTGGTAGACGAGGTAGGGCTCGACGAAGCCGTAGCCGAAGAAGTGGAGCTCGCCCGTCTTCGGGCACAGCTTCGGGTGCGCGGTAAAGGCGGTCTTCAGCCGGCCGTCGTAGTCCTCGCAGCCGAGCGTCTCGAGCTCGCGCCCGAGCTCGTACGGGAAGGCGCCCTCCTCGAGCGCGAAGATGCGGCCCGCGTGGCCGATCACGTGCGTGTTCGCGGCGGAGAGCGTCTTGTCCAGCATGTTCGCGCCCTCGAGCCGGTCGGCGCCGGTCTCGAAGAGCCGCGTGCGCACGTAGCGGTTGCGGTACCAGGCCGCGCGGCCGTGTTCGAGCCGCACGCCGTGCACCATGCCGTTCCCGAAGAACCAGTGGGGCGAGCGGCCGTCCTTCGGATTGGGCCCGTTGCGCAGGTACAGGCCGCGCAGCTGCGGCGGGATCGCGCCGTCGACCGGGAGGTCGTACGACGTGAGCTCGTCGGGGACCGGGGCGAAGTTGCCCGCGAGGTGCCACGGGGTCTCGGGGGACTCTCGCTCGGGCGTGACGCTCCCGCTGCGCGGCGACGGGCTCGCGGCCATGGGCTCCCTCCCGGGGGACCCAAGCGTAGCCCACGTGCGTCGAACGGCCGTCGACGGGACCGGGCTACGCGGCTCGTCGCTCCGGCGTGAACCGCACCTTCATCTCGACGCACGAGCGCACGAGCGCCGACGGCACGACGACCGGCCCGCCCGCCGCGTACTCCATGTCGGGCAGCCGGCGCAGGATGTGCTCGAACGCGACGCGCATCTCCATGCGCGCGAGGTTCGCGCCGAGACAGAAGTGGCTGCCGACGCCGAAGCCGAGGTGCTGCGGGTTGCGATCGACCCGGAAGGCGTCCGGCGCGTCGTACACCTCGGCGTCGCGGTTGGCGGACGGGTAGAGCAGCAGCACCTGCTCGCCCGCCCGGATGGTGCGGCCGCGCAGCTCGGTGTCTCGCGTCGCGGTGCGCGAGAACGAGTGGACCGGCGAGACGAGCCGCACCATCTCCTCGACGGCGGAGGCGACGAGGCTCGGATCCTCGAGCAGCTTGCGGCGCTCGTCGGGGTGCTCGATCAGGAGCTGCATGCCGCCCGAGATCGCGTTGCGGGTGGTCTCGTTGCCCGCGACGAGGAGGATCACGAGCATCATCACGAGCTCGTCGTTCGCGAGGGTCAGGTGCTCCTCGCTGGTCCCGGCCGGGTGATCCTTGCCGGCGAACGTGCCGAGCAGCCCCTGGTCCTTCGCGCCGGTCAGGATGCTCACGAGGTCGTCGCGCGGCTCGCGGCGGCGGTCCTCGATGATCCGCGTGACGTAGGTCGAGTACTCGAAGAACGCCTGACCGGCGCGCGCCAGGATCTCCGGCGTCGCGGCGCCGTCGCCGGCGATCATGTGGTCGGACCAGCGGTGGAAGCGCTCGAAGTCGCCGCGCTCGATCCCGATCATCGCCGCGATCAGCTTCAGCGGGAGCGGCACCGCGATCGCGTCGACGAAGTCGCACTCGCCGCGCGCCGCGACTGCGTCGATCGCTTCCGTCGTGATCTCGGTGAACGCGCGCTCGAGCACCTTCACCATGCGCGGCGTGAAGCCGCGGTTGATGAGCCGGCGCAGCCCGGTGTGGCGCGGCTCCGCCTCGTCGATGAGCCCGATCTTCGGGCGGCCCGGCCGCACGCCGAGACCCGACGTGAAGAGGTCCTGGTCCTTCGACACGCGCTCGACGTCGTCGTAGCGCGCGACGAGCCAGAGCCGGTCGGCCTCCGACCAGCGCACCGGGTCGTTTTCGCGCAGCCAGCGCAGGCGCGCCGGCATCTCGGCGTCCCAGCTCTGCGAGCCCAGGTACTCGACGTCGACGTTCATCGGCTCTCCCGAGGCCCGGCCGAATCGCCGGGGAACAAGAGCGACACCAGCTCGCGCAGGAAGCGCGTCTGGCGCTCGAGCGCAGCCGCGCCGAGCGCGTCGTCACCGGTGAGCCGCCCGTACAGCGGGGTGCTCGTGAAGTAGCCGGCCACGACGTGGTACATGGCGAGGACGAGGTGCGGCCGCTGCGCAGCCTCGAAGGGCGCCTCCGCGACGAGCTCGAGGCCGCGCGCGAACGCCGGTGCGAGCCAGCGCTCGAGCATCGGCGTGAGGCGCTCGGCGCCCGCGAGCGTCTCGTGCGCGACGAGGCGCGGCAGGTGCGGGCGGCGCGCGAGCAGCGCCGTCAGCTCGGCGACGAGCTGGCCCGAGTCGCGCGGCCCGCGCCCCGCCGCGGCGTCGCCGAGCAGGGCGAGCAAGGGTGCGACGGCGCGCTCCAGCACGGCGGCGTAGAGCGCCTCCTTGCTCGCGAAGTGGTTGTAGAGGCTCGGCGTGCGCACGCCGACGCGCTCGGCGACGTCGCGCAGCGCGGTTCCCGCGAAGCCGCGCTCGGCGAAGACGGCCTCTGCCGCGTCGAGGATGCGGCCCTTGGTGCCGGCGCCGCCGGGACGGGGCGGGCGCGACGGCGGACGGCGCAGCGAACGGGAGAGGGCGCTGGGCATGGCGGCCTCGTTGCGTGGCTAACTAACGTTAGTTAGTCGTCGCCGTGCGCGTCAAGCCCGCGGTGGCGGGGTAGAGTGGAGGGCGTGGACGCGACGCGCCGCGACGTCCTGCGCCTCGCCGCCGCGCTCGGCGCCGGCGCCGTGGGTACGGGCTGCCTCGAGAGCTCCGGGCTCCACCGCTGGTGGCCGATCGCGCGGGACATCTTCTTCACGGGAACGCCGCTGCCGGCGGACGCCCCGCGGAGCGAGTGGGCAGGGGCGCGCATCGCGGCCTACCGCCGCCTCGGCCGCACGGGCGCCCACGTTTCCGACATCTCGTTCGGCTCGGCGAAGGTCGCGAGCGCCGACGTCGTGCGCGAGGCGCTCGACCGCGGCGTCAGCTACTTCGACACGTCGCCGGACTACGCCGACGCCGCGAGCGAGCGCGCGATCGGCGAGGCGATCCGGGGCCGGCGCGACGGGCTCTTCCTGGCGACGAAGTTCTGCACGCCGCGCGGCCACCTGGCGGCGGACGCGCCGGTGGCCGACATCGTGGCCGCGGTAGAAGGCTCCCTTGCCCGGCTCGGCACCGACCACGTCGACCTCGTCCACATCCACGCCTGCAACGAGACGGAGCGACTGCTCGCGCCGGCGGTGCACGAGGCGTTCGAGCGGCTGCGCGAGCAGGGGAAGGCGCGCTTCCTCGGCGTCTCGAGCCACACCCCGCGCCTCGTCGAGGTCATGACCGCGGCGATCGAGAGCGGCCGCTTCGACGTCATCATGCCGGCCTACTCGTTCAAGCTGTGGCCCGAGCTCGACCGGGTGCTCGCCCTCGCGCGCGAGCGCGACGTCGGCGTCGTCGCGATGAAGACGCTGAAGGGCGCCTACCACGCGACGCTGCCGGAGCTCGCCGGCGATGCGCCGAGCTTCGCGCAGTCGGCGTTCCGCTGGGTCCTCTCGAACCCGAACGTCTCGTGCCTCGTGATCTCGATCTCGGAGACCGGGCAGCTCGACGAGTACCTGGCCGCGTCGGGCCAGCTGCCGACCTCGGACGACGTCGCCCGGCTCGAGCGCTACGACGCGGCGACGCGCGGCCTCTACTGCCGTCCGGGCTGCGGTGCGTGCCTGCCGGCCTGCCCGGAAGGCGTCGCGGTCGACGAGGTGCTGCGCGCGGAGATGTACGCGGAGCGCTACGGCGACCCGGTGAGCGGGCGTGCGTTGTACGCGTCCCTCGGCGAGCCGGCCTCGCGCTGCCTCGGTTGCGCGGCGCCCTGCGCCGACGCCTGTCCCTTCGGACTCGAGCTCGGCGCCCGCACGCGCGCGGCGCACGCGCTGCTCTCCGCCGCTTCGTAGGCCCGCCCTGGCGACGCGCGCGCGAGGGCGCCGGGCGCGGCGCGCGATCCTGGCCCTCGGCGGCGTGCTCGCGGCGGCCGCGGGCGCCGGCGTCGCGCTCGCGTGGCGCCTCGCGCCGCCCCACGCCGTCGTCCCGTCCGCCGGGGTCGCGCTCTCGAACCTCGTGCTCGTGGAGCCCGGAGGCACGCGCCACACGGGGGTGACGCTCGTCGTCGAGGGCGATCGCGTCGTCTCGCTCGGCGCCCCGTCCGCGGCCGCCAGGGTGGCGGGCGGCTCGCGCGCCGCGGCCTCGGGGGACGCGTCCGACCGCTACACGGGCCGCTTCCTGCTCCCGGGGCTCGTCGACCTGCACGTGCACCACCCGCCGGCCGCCGCGGTCGGCCAGCGCGAGCTCTTCGCGCTCCTCTTCCTCGCCCACGGCGTGACGAGCGTGCGCGACGTCGGCGCCTTCGACCTCCCGCTCGAGCGCCACCGAGCGCGGATCGAGCGCGGCGAGCGGCTCGGTCCGCGCACGTTCCGGTGCGGCCGGCTGCTCGACGGCGACCCGCCCGGTTGGCCCGGCGCGCGCGTCGTGCGCGGGCCGGAGGACGCGGAGGCCGCCGTCGCGTCGGCGGCGGCAGAGGGGGTCGACTGCATCAAGCTCTACAACGGGCTCGACGCGGCGACCGTCGCGGCGGCGCGCGCCGCCGCGGCTGCCCGCGGGCTGCGCGTCGTGGCGCACGTCCCACCCGGCGTGCCGATCGAGGCGCTCGAGGGCATCGAGGTCCAGCACCTGATGGGCCTCGCCGACGACTGGCCGGCTGCGACACCCGAGCGTGTCGACGCCTACGTCGCGCACTCCGCGTCGCACCAACTCTCGCATACGCCGACCCTGGTGGCGTTCGCGCGGGCGGCGCGCCTCGACCGCGTCGAGGAGGAGAGCCCGCACGACCCCGCCGCGCGGCTCCTGCCGCGGGTCTACCGCGAGCTGCTCTGGAACCCGGCGCGCGATCCGCTGGTCTTCCTGCTGAGTCCGAGCGCGGGGCCGTGGAGCCAGCTCGACGAGCGCCTCGCGCTGATGCAGCGCGCGGTGCGGGCCCTGCACGCGGCCGGCGTCCCCGTCCTCGCGGGCACCGACGCGATGAACCCGTTCGTCGTGCCCGGCGCGAGCCTGCACGAGGAGCTGCGCCTGCTCGCCGACGCGGGGCTCGGAGCCGAAGGCGCCTGGATCGCGGCGACCCGCCGGGCCGCCGAGGCGCTCGGCCGGCCCGAGCTCGGCCGTCTCGCGCCGGGTGGCCCCGCCGACGCGCTCCTCTTCCGCGACGACCCGACCCGCGACCTCGCCGCGCTCGCCACGCTCGAGGCGGTCGTTTCGCGCGGCCGGCTGCTCACCCGCTCGGACCTCCTCGCGGCCGCTGCGCGCCAGCGCGATCACTTCGAGCGGACGCCCTACGCGCCGCTCTTCGAGCGCGCGGCGCGCGCGGCGATCGCCCTCCTCGGCGGCTCCTGACGCCGGAGCCCCTGCGGCGAGCCGCGCGCGCCGCGGGACGTTCAACGCCCCCTTCCGGGCTGCCGATAGCTCGGACGGCGCCGGCCGGCGCCACGCGAGGAGGGAGCCGTGGCGCCGAAGCCCGCGTCCGACCGCCGATTCCGGGGGCCGCGCAGGACCCGCCGCTCACGAGCCGCGTTCGCCTTGCGAGCAGCCGGACTGGCCTGGAGCGCCGCCGCGGCGCTCGCCGCCGCGAGCACTGCATCCGCCGAGACGGGCGCCGCGCCCGGGCATCCCGCGCTCGATCCGCCGTTCGTCGAGCCGACGCCGCGTCCCCAGCGTCCCGACGAGCCCGCGCGCCGCGGCGCCGCGGTCGAGTGGGTGCTGCACAAGACCGCCGACGGGACGCACCCCGACGGCGCCGAGCAGCAGATGGTCTGGCTGATGAATCGCGCGCGCCAGGACCCGACCGACGAAGGCCTGTGGCTCGCGACCTCGAGCCACCCCGACATCGCGTTCGGGCGCTCGTACTTCAACGTCGACCTCGACCTGCTCGAGATCGAGTTCGCGGCGCTCGAGCCGGCGCCGCCCGCCGCGTTCGACCGCCGCATCTACGACGCCGCGCGCCTGCACGCCGAGGACCTGATCGCGCGCGACGCGCAGGACCACGTCGGCCAGGTCGCCAAGCTCAACAGCTCGGGCTTCGTCCACGCTGGCGCGCGGTTCTCGGTCTTCTCCTACGCCGACTCGCCGCTCAACGCCCACGCGGCCCTGAACATCGACTGGGGCCCGGGGGACGGGACCGGCATGCAGCCCGACCGCGGCCACCGCATGGCCATCATGCTGCCCTACGACAACGTCGGTCTGGCGGTCGTTCCCGAGGGCTCGGGCGCGACCGAGGTCGGTCCGAACGTCTTCTCGGGCGACTACGCGTACGCCGACACCGGCGAGCCCGACCACTACGCGCGCTTCCTCGTCGGCACCGTATGGCAGGACGCAGACGAGGACGGCTTCTACGACCCGGGCGAGGGCCGCGGCGGCGTGACGGTCACGCCCGACGTGGGCGGGTACTACGCCGTCACGGCGGCCGGCGGCGGCTACGCGATCCCGATCACGGCGCCGGGGACCTACCAGGTGGTCTTCAGCGGCGGCGGCGTCGGGACCCACCAGCGCAGCGCGGTCGTCGGCGCCGACAGCGCGCTGCTCGACCTCGCGCTGGCGGTGCCGGAGCCCTCGCAGGTCCTGCTCGCGCTCGTAGGCGTCGCGACGCTCGGCCTCGCCGGCCGCCGACGCTCAGTCCACCCACACCGTCTTCACGTTCACGAACTCGCGGACTCCGAAGACGCCTAGCTCGCGGCCGTAGCCGGACTCCTTGATCCCGCCGAAGGGCAGGCGCGGGTCCGAGCGCACGAACGCGTTCACGAAGCACGAGCCCGCCTCGAGCCGGCGCGCCGCGATCTCCTCGCCGCGCGCGACGTCGCGCGTGAAGACGGCGGCGCCGAGGCCGAAGGGCGAGTCGTTCGCGACGCGGATGGCGTCCTCCTCGTCGGGGGCGAAGACGAGCGCGGCCACCGGGCCGAAGAGCTCGTCGTCGTACGCCGGCATGCCGGGCCGGACGTCGGTGAGGACCGTCGGTGGGTAGAAGGCGCCCGGCCCCGGCGGCTTCTCGCCGCCGACGAGGAGGCGCGCGCCCTTCGCCACGCTCCGCTCGACCTGCTCGTGCACCTCGTCGCGCAGGTCGCGCCGGGCGAGCGGGCCGACGTCGACGCCGTCGGCCAGCGGGTCGCCCACGCGGCGCGCGCGCATCTTCTCGACGAAGAGCCGCTCCGCGGCGGCGCGGTGCGACTCGTGGATCACGAAGCGCTTGGCGGCGATGCAGCTCTGGCCGCCGTTGATGAGCCGGCTCGCGACGCAGGTCTCGACCGCGCGTTCGAGGTCGGCGTCTTCGAGGATCACGTACGCGTCGCTCCCGCCGAGCTCGAGGACCTGCTTCTTGAGCACCGAGCCCGCCTTCGAGGCGACGGCGCGGCCGGCGGGAGTGCTGCCCGTCAGCGTCACCGCCGCGACCCCCGGCTGCTCGATCAGCCCCGCGACGCCGTCCGAGCCGACGACGAGCGTGCGGAAGAGACCGGCCGGGAGGCCCGCGCGGCGCCAGACGTCCTCGAGCGCGAGCGCGCAGCCGGTGACGTTCGAGGCGTGCTTGAGCAGGGCCCCGTTGCCGGCGACGAGAGCCGGCGCGGCGAACCGCATCACCTGCCAGTACGGGAAGTTCCACGGCATCACGGCGAGGACGACGCCGAGCGGCTCGAAGCAGACGAAGCTCTTCGAGGCCTCCGTCGCGACCGGCTCGCGCGCGAGGAAGCGCGCGCCGTGGTCGGCGTAGAACTCGCAGTTCGTCGCGCACTTCTCGACCTCGGCGCGGCCCTGCGCGAGGGGCTTGCCCATCTCGAGCGCCGCGAGCCGCGCGAGCGCGTCCACCTCCTCGCGCAGGATGCGCGCAGCGGCGCGCAGCGGCCGCGCGCGCTCGGCCACGTCGGTCCGGGCCCAGGCGCGCTGCGCGGCGGCGCAGGCCGCGACCGCGGCGCGCAGCTCGTCGGGGGACATCGCCGCGTACGTCCGCAGCCGCTCGCCGGTGGCGGGGTTCACGCTCTCGATCGCCATGGAA
>DATAGA010000555.1:0-8173 GCA_036257215.1 Myxococcota bacterium | reverse complement strand
CGTGAGGAGCTCGCACTCCTGGACCGCGCGCTCGAAGCGCGCCTCCTCTCCCTCGCGGACGCGGAACGGGGCGTCGGACGATGCGCACGCGGCGGCCGCCGCCGCGCCGACGAGGGCGGCCGCGGCGAGCCGCGCCCTCTCCGCCCCGCGGCGCGCGCGGGAGCCCGGCGCCAACCGGTCTCCGGGACCTACTTCTTGACCGAGCCGCTCGGGATGTCGCGGAACGGGCGGTCCTTGTCGACCCGCACCTCGGGCGGGAGCCGCAGCACCCGCTCGGCGATGATGTTCTTCAGGATCTCGTCGGTCCCGCCGGCGATGCGCAGGCCCGGCGCGCCCAGGTAGGCGTCCTGCCACATGCCCTCGCCCGGGACGAGCGCGTCCTCGTGCAGCGCGCCGAGCGCGCCCTGGAGCTCCAGGGCGAACGCGGCCATCTGCTGCCCGAGCGGCGCGCCGACCGCCTTCCCGATCGAGCCTTCGGGACCCGGCGTCTGGCCCTGGGAGAGGGCCGTCAGCGTGCGCATGCCGGTGTACTGGAGGCCCTTCGAGCGGATGTAGAAGTCGGCGAGCTTCTGGCGCACCGCCGAGTCCTCGATCGCCGGGCGCCCGTTGCGGCGCGACTTGCGGGCTACCGCGAGGAGGTCGCGGAAGCGACCCGCGCCCGCGCCGCCGCCGATCGCGACGCGCTCGTTCATGAGCGTCGTCAGCGCGACGCGCCAGCCGTCCCCGACCGCTCCCAGGCGGTTCGAGTCCGGCACGCGCACGTCCTTGAAGAAGACCTCGTTGAAGCCCGAGCCGCCGTTGATCTGCTTGATCGGGCGGATCTCGATGCCCTTCGACTTCATGTCGACGATGAAGTACGTGAGGCCGGCGTGCTTCGGGGCGTTCGGGTCGGTGCGCGTGACGATCATGCCCCAGTCGCAGTACTGGGCCCCGGTACTCCAGATCTTCTGGCCGTTCAGTACCCAGTCGTTCCCGTCCTTCACCGCGCTCGTGCGCAGGCCGGCGAGGTCGGAGCCGGCGGCGGGCTCGCTGAAGAGCTGGCACCAGACGACCTGGCCGCGCGCCATGTCGCGCAGGTACTTGTCCTTCTGCTCCGGCGTCCCGTGCGCCATGAGCGTGGGCCCGAGCATCCCGTGGCCGATGCCGTAGATGTTGATCGGCGTCTTGAACTTGGACTCCTCCTGGTTCCAGACGACCGACTCGACGCGCGAGAGCCCCTGCCCGCCGTACTCCTTCGGCCAGGTGACGACGGCCCAGCCCTGGTCGAACTTCTTCGCCTGCCACGCCTTTGCGGCGGCGATCACGCCCGAGTCCTCGCGCTCGCTGAGCTCGTCGGCGCCGGCCTCGTCGGGCTTGCGCAGCTCCGCGTTCTTCTCGAGCCAGGCGCGCGCCTTCGTGCGGAACGCGGCCTCCTGCGGGGTGTCGTCGAAGTCCATCGCTTCCTCTCGCTGGCGGGTGTTCGTGGAAGGGTGCGGCTCGCGGCGCCTAGGCGGCGAACTGCTTCTCGAGCCGGGAGATCAGCTTCTCGCGCCACTCGGTGGCCGTGCCCAGCACGGCGCCGGTCCAGCGCGCGCGGCGGTAGAAGAGGTGGCAGTCGTACTCCCAGGTGAAGCCGACGCCCCCGTACATCTGCACCATCTCCTCGCCCGCGAGCTGGAAGGCGTCGGTCGCCGCCACCCGCGCGGCGGGGGCCGCCGTCGCGAGCTCCGGCGCGTCGTGCGAGAGCGCCCAGGCGCCGTAGTACGCGTTCGAGCGCGCGAGCTCGATCGCCGCGTAGAGGTCGGCCATGCGGTGCTTCAGCGCCTGGAACGACGCGACGGGGCGGCCGAACGCCCAGCGGTTCATCGTGAAGTCGCGGGTCAGCTCCAGCGCGCGGCCGGCGCCGCCGATCTGCTCGAAGGCCATGATGGCGGCGGCGCGGTCGAGCAGCGTCGAGGCGAGCTCGGCGCCCTTGCCCGCGGCGCCGAGGCGCTCCGCCGCAGCGCCCGCGAACTCGAGCTTCGCCATGGAGCGCGAGGGGTCGAAGGAGCGCAGCCGCGTCTGCGCCACGCCCTTCCCGCCCAGCTCGACGAGCGCGAGGCTCTGCCCGCCGCCTTCGCGCGCGAGGACGACGGCGAGGCCGGCGACGTCGCCGTCGGGCACCGGGAGCTTCGTGCCCTGGAGCGTGCCGCCGTCGTAGCGCGTCTCGGGCGTGCCGGGCACGAGGTCGCCGACGCCCTCGGCCACCGCGAAGGTGCCGATCAGGTCGCCGGAGGCGAGCCGCGGGAGATACTTCTTCTTCTGCTCCTCGCTCCCGAAGCGCAGCAGCGCCTCGGTCGCGAGGTAGACCGACGAGGAGAACGGGATGGGCGCGAGCGCGCGGCCGACCTCTTCGGCGATGAGCACGAGCTCGAGGTAGCCGAGCCCCGCGCCGCCGTAGCTCTCGGGAATCGCCGCGCCGAGCCAGCCCATCTCGGCGACGCCCTTCCAGAGGTTGCGGTCGTACGGCTGATCGCTCTCGAGCACCGCGCGGCACACCGCGAGGGTCGCGTTCTCCGACAGGTAGTCGCGCGCAGTCTTCTGGACGAACTTCTGGTCTTCGGAGAAATCGAAATTCATGCCCGCGGCTCCTTCGATCGATCCGTCAATCGGGAGCGAATACCATACCACGCCCCCATGCCCGTCTACCGCCTCACCGGTCGTCTGGCCTTTCCCGACCCGTCGGAGGCGGAGCCGGACGGGCTCCTCGCCGCCGGCGGCGACCTCTCGGTCGAGCGCCTGCTGCTCGCGTACTCGTGCGGGATCTTCCCGTGGCACGGCGGTCCTCCCATCCTCTGGTACGCGCCGGACCCGCGCGCCGTCCTGCCGCCCGCTCGGCTGCACGTGCCGCAGCGGCTGCGCCGGACCCTGCGGCGCGGGGGCTTCACCGTCACGCTCGACGCAGCGTTCCGCGAGGTCGTGGAGGCGTGCGCCGCGGCGCCCCGTCCCGGCCAGGACGGGACGTGGATCACGCCCGACATGGTGGACGCCTACACCGAGCTGCACCGCCAGGGCCTCGCGCACTCCGCGGAGGCGTGGCGCGACGGCCGCCTCGTCGGCGGCGTCTATGGCCCGTCGCTCGGCAGCGCCTTCTTCGGCGAGTCGATGTTCCACCGCGAGCGCGACGCCTCCAAGGTCGCGCTCGTCGCGCTCGTGTGGCAGCTCGACGCGTGGGGCTTCACGCTCTTCGACGCCCAGCTCCAGACGCCGCACCTCGTCCGCTTCGGAGTGGAGCCGTGGCCTCGCGCGCGCTTCCAGGCGGCCCTCGCGGAGGCGCTCGAGCGCCCGACGCGGCGCGGGCGCTGGACGCTCGATCCGGGGCTCGTCGACGCGCGCGCGGGCGCGGACTAGACGGCTCCAGGGCCGGGCGCGCCCCTCGAGATCCCCTGGGGATCGCGCGCGACGGAGTCGCCGCGGTGTCGAACTACGAGGCCCCTGCGCGTCATGGGTACAGGCAAACCGCGCCCCTCACCAGTTCTGGAAAGGAACGTCATGCCCCAACTGGCTCCCTACCTCTCGTTCGACGGCACCTGTGCCGAGGCGATGCGCTTCTACGCCCAGGTGCTCGACGCCAAGCTCGAGGCGTTGATCACCTACGGCCAGACGCCCGACGCCTCGCAGGTGCCGCCGGGCAGCGAGAACCGCGTGATGCACGCGTACCTCGTGCACAAGGACTTCGCGCTGATGGCCGGGGACGCGCCCCCGGGCCAGCCCTTCGAGGGCATGCGCGGGGTCATGCTCGCGCTCACGTACCCGACCGCATCCGAGGCGCGTCGGGTGTTCGAGCAGCTCTCGAAGGGCGGCCAGGTCACGATGCCGCTCGAAGAGACGTTCTGGGCCGACGCGTTCGGGATGGTCACCGACCGCTTCGGCACGGCGTGGGGCGTGAACGGCGGCTCGAAGCCGATGGGGGCGGGCGCCTAGGGCATCCGGTCCGCGCGGCTCGCCGCCTGCCGCGGCCGCGCGGACCTCCCCTGCGCCGGGGAACCGGGGCTAGACTTCGCTCCCGGTGCGACTCGATACGCCGCGGCTTCCCCCGCTCCCCGAGGCCGAGTGGGACGACGACGTGCGCGACGTCCTGAAGGGCGTCGCGCTCGGCGGCGCCCGCCCGCTCAACATCTTCTCGACGCTCGCGCACCACCCGAAGCTGATGAAGCGCTGGCTCGTGTTCGGGAACCACGTGCTGGCGAAGTCGTCGCTCTCGCCGCGCGAGCGCGAGCTCGCCATCCTGCGCGTCGGCTGGCGCTGGCGCTCGGAGTACGAGTTCGGGCAGCACGTCCTGATCGCGCGCGGGGTCGGGATCCCGGACGCCGACATCGAGCGCGTGGCGCAGGGGCCCGACGCGCCGGGGTGGGACCCGTTCGAGGCGACCCTGCTGCGCGCGGTGGACGAGCTCTGCGACGACGCCTTCGTGAGCGACGCGACCTGGAAGGCGCTCGCCGCCCGCTACGACGCCCGCCAGCTGATCGACCTCGTCTTCACGGTCGGCCAGTACACCCTCGTGTCGATGGCGCTCAACACGCTCGGCGTCCAGCGCGACCCGGGCGTGCCCGGCTTCCCGAAGCCACCCCGCTAGCCCTCGGCGGGCGGCGCGCGAGCGAGCACGGACGCGCGCGGGACGCGCGTCGGGTCGCCGCTTGGTACTCTTGAGACTGCCTGACGGGGATCTCCGCGCGATGACCGCACGCCGCCGCTTCGAGGGACTCGGGCCGAACGTCGGCCTGGTCGAGGAGCTCTACCGCCAGTATCTCGAGGATCCGAGCTCGGTCGGCGAGGGCTGGCGCGAGTACTTCGCGGACTACGTCCCCCTCGGCGCCCCTGCGCCCGGAGCGGCGGGGGAGCCCGCGGAGACGGACGAGGCCGCCGCGGCGGCGCCCGTCGCGGTCGCTCCACCGGCGCCTTCCGTTCGGGCGGTCGCGGCCGTCGAGCGGCCTGCCGCCGTGGAGACCGAGCCGCAGCCGCTGCGCGGGGCCGCCGCGCGCCAGGCGCAGAACATGGAGGCGAGCCTCGGCGTCCCCACCGCGACGTCGGTGCGCACCATCCCGGCGAAGCTCCTCGAGATCAACCGCGCCATCCTGAACAACCAGCTCGGCCGCACCGCGCGGGGCAAGGTCTCGTTCACGCACATCATCGGCTACGCCGTGGCGCGCGCCCTCGCCAAGGTGCCGGCCATGAACGCCTCGTTCGTGGAGCGCGGCGGCAAGCCCGGGGTGGCGCGCCACCCGCAGGTGAACCTCGGCCTGGCCGTCGACCTCGTGAAGCGCGACGGCAGTCGCGCGCTGCTCGTGCCCAACGTGAAGGACGCGGCGTCGCTCGACTTCGCGGGCTTCGTCGCCGCCTACGAGGAGGCGGTCCGCCGCGTGCGGGCCGGCGAGGCCGGCCCCAAGGACTTCGAGGGGACGACCGCGACGCTCACGAACCCGGGGATGATCGGCACGGTGCACTCGGTCCCGCGCCTCATGCCGGGCCAAGGCGTGATCGTCGGAGTCGGCGCGATCACCGAGCCGCCCGGCTACGAGGGCGCGGACCCCGCCACGATCGCCCGCCTCGGCGTCGGCAAGGTCGTCACCCTCACGAGCACCTACGACCACCGCATCATCCAGGGCGCCGAGAGCGGCGAGTTCCTCGGGCATGTGCACGCGCTGCTGCTCGGCGAGGCGGGCTTCTACGACGCGCTCTTCGCGAGCCTGCAGATCCCCTACGAGCCGGCGCGCTGGATGCGCGACACGAGCCCGGCCGACGAGAGCCTCGCCGCGCACGAGAAGTCGGTCGCGGTGCACCAGCTCATCAACCTCTACCGCGTGCGCGGCCACCTGATCGCCAACCTCGACCCGCTCGGCCTCAAGGAGGCCAAGACGCACGCCGAGCTCGACCCGCTCCACCACGGGCTCACGATCTGGGACCTCGAGCGCGAGTTTCCGTGCGGGGGCATCGGCGGGCGGCGCTCGATGCGCCTGCGCGACATCCTGCGGATCCTGCGCGACGCGTACGCGCGCACCATCGGGCTCGAGTACATGCACATCCAGGAGCCCGCGCAGAAGACCTGGATCCAGGAGCGCGCCGAGCGCGAGCCGCCGCCCCTCTCGAAGGAGCGCAAGCGCCGGATCCTGGAGCGGCTGAACGCGGCGGAGGCGTTCGAGACGTTCCTCCACACGAAGTTCATCGGTCACAAGCGCTTCGGTCTCGAGGGCTCCGAGAGCCTGATCCCGATGCTCGACGCGCTGCTCGACCGCGCGGCGGACGCCGGCGTCGAGGAGGCCGTGGTCGGGATGGCGCACCGCGGCCGGCTCAACGTCCTCGCCAACACGATCGGCAAGTCGTACGCGCAGATCTTTCGGGAGTTCGAGGGCGAGCTCGACCCCGACGCGCCGCAGGGATCGGGGGACGTGAAGTACCACCTCGGCGCCGAGGGCTACCACAAGACGCCCGGGGGCGGCTCGGTGCACCTCACGCTCGCCAGCAACCCGAGCCACCTCGAGGCCGTCGACCCGATCGTCGAGGGCATCACCCGCGCGAAGCAGGACCGGATGGGCGACTTCGAGCACGGCCGCGTGCTCCCCATCCTGATCCACGGCGACGCCGCGTTCGCTGGTCAGGGCGTCGTCGGCGAGACGCTGAACCTCTCCGAGCTTCCCGGCTACGAGGTCGGCGGCACGGTCCACATCGTCGTCAACAACCAGCTCGGCTTCACCACCTCGCCCGAGCACGGGCGCTCGTCGGTCTACCCGACGGACGTCGCGAAGATGGTGCAGGCGCCGATCCTCCACGTGAACGCCGACGACCCGGAGGCGTGCGTCCGCGTGGTCGAGCTCGCGTTCGAGTTCCGACAGACGTTCCGCAAGGACGTGGTCGTGGACCTCGTCTGCTACCGGCGCTTCGGCCACAACGAGGCCGACGAGCCCGCGTTCACGCAACCGCGGATGTACAGGAAGGTGGCCGCGCAGCGCTCCGTCCGGAAGCTCTACACCGAGACGCTCGTGAACCGCGGCGACATCGGCGTCGACGAGGCGGAGCGCCTGCTATCCGACTTCCGCAAGCACCTCGATGCGACGTTTGCCGAGCTCGACGAGCCGGAGGGACGGCTCGCCACCGTCGGCCGCTTCCGCAAGCCGCTGCCGCGGCAGGCGGTCTCGACCGGCGTCCCGCGCGAGACGCTCGACCGCGTGATGGCGGCGCTCTCGACGCGGCCCGAGGGCTTCGCGGTCCATCCGAAGCTGGAGCGCCAGTTCGAGGCGAGGCGGCGCGAGTACGAGGAGGGGCACGTCGACTGGGCGACGGCGGAGGCGCTCGCCTTCGGCTCGCTCCTCGTCGAGGGCACCCCGGTCCGCGTCTCGGGGCAGGACACGCGGCGCGGCACCTTCAGCCAGCGCCACGCGGCGCTCGTCGACCAGCGGAGCGAGCGCGAGTACGTGCCGCTCGCCGCCATCGCCCCCGGGCAGGCGCCGTTCATGATCTACGACTCGCTGCTCTCGGAGTATGCGGCGCTCGGCTTCGAGTACGGCTACTCGC
The DNA here is from genome assembly GCA_036257215.1 of Myxococcota bacterium. Taxonomy (GTDB): domain Bacteria; phylum Myxococcota_A; class UBA9160; order UBA9160; family UBA6930; genus DATAGA01. The sequence continues at coordinate 646 of DATAGA010000555.1, read as the reverse complement.
TGGGCGACCCGGCCGCGCTCGTGTGTTGGGAGGCGCAGTTCGGCGACTTCGTGAACGGCGCGCAGATCGTGATCGACCAGTACATCGTCGCCGCCGAGGACAAGTGGAGCCAGCGCAGCTCGCTGGTGCTGCTGCTGCCCCACGGGTTCGAGGGCCAGGGCCCCGAGCACTCGAGCGCGCGCATCGAACGCTTCCTGATCCTGTGCGCCGAGGACAACCTGCGCGTCGTGTACCCGACGACCGCCGCGCAGTACTTCCACGCGCTCCGGCGCCAGATCGCGAGCCCGCTGCACGTCCCGATGGCCGTCTTCACTCCGAAGCGCTACCTGCGCGCGCCGCAGTCGCGCTCGACGGTGGCCGACCTGGTCGAAGGCCGCTTCCAGCCCGTACTCGACGACCCTGCGCCGCCGGACGAGGTGGTCCGGGTGCTGCTCTGCACGGGCAAGGTGGCGCACGAGCTGCAGGCCGAGCGCGACCAGCGCAAGGCGCCGGCCGCGGTGGTCCGGCTCGAAGAGGTCTATCCCTTCCCGGCCGAGGACCTCTCGAACGTGCTGGCGCGCTACCCGGCGAAGGCGGAGCTCGTCTGGGTCCAGGAGGAGCCCGAGAACATGGGCGCCTGGAACTTCGTGCGCGGCGAGATGGTCGA
>DATAGA010000535.1:0-7121 GCA_036257215.1 Myxococcota bacterium | reverse complement strand
GACCCGGAGTTCATGAAGGGGACGGCGAAGGAGACGCTCGACCGCGCGCGGATGGAGCTCTTCGCGTACTTCAAGGACATGTCGGACGACCGCAGGAAGCGGCCGCGCAACGACATCGTGAGCGTCGTCGCGAACGGAGCGGTGAACGGCGCTCCGCTGCCCGACTTCGAGCTGCTCTCCTACTACCTGCTGCTCGTCGCGGCGGGCAACGAGACCACACGCAACGCCATGACGGGCGGCATGCTGGCGCTGATCGAAAATCCGGGCGAGTGGCGCAAGCTCCAGCGCGACGCGGCGCTGCTCGACCCCGCGGTCGAGGAGATCGTGCGCTGGACCTCGCCCGTCATCCAGTTCGGCCGCACGGCCGTCCGCGACTACGTGCTGCGCGGGCAGACGATCCGCGCGGGCGAGATCGCCTGCCTCTTCTACCCCTCGGCCAACCGCGACGAGGACGTCTTCCCCGACGGAGACGTGTTCCGCGTCGACCGCTCTCCGAACGACCACGTCGCCTTCGGGCGCGGCGAGCACGTGTGTCTCGGCGCCCACCTCGCGCGCCTCGAGCTGCGCGCCGCCTTCGCGCAGCTGCGCGAGCGGCTCGAGCACGTCGAGCCCGCGGGGCCGGCGGAGCGGGTGCGCTCTTCGTTCGTGGGCGGCATCAAGCGCGCACCCATGCGCTGGAAGATCCGCCCCGCGGCGTAGCGGGGCCGCGCGCGTCGCGTCGGACGCGCGTTCGTGCGCGGCTTCGCCGGTCAGGCCGCCAGCCGCAGGCCCTCGCGGCGTCGCTCCACGCGGTGCGTGAGGCCGCCCGGGATCACGCGCAGCCCGCCGCCCGGGCCGACGGGCTCGTCGCCTCCGACGACGGCGCGCCAGTCTCGCCACCCGCGCGCCATCCAGAGGGCGATGCGCAGCGCGATGATCGCGACGACGACCTCGCCTCCCGCGAGGAAGATTGGAATCTTCCGTCCCATGCAGAGAGCTTAGCGCGCGGCAGCGCGCGGCTGGCTCAGCGTGCGCGGGTCGGCACCTGCGCGAGGCTCGCGTCGTCCTCGTCGCCGCGCGTCGCGCGCCGGAACGCCTCGAGTAGCACGCGCCGCACGGTCACCTGGTCGGCACGCCCGTGCACGGCGCGGAAAGCCTTCAGCGGAACGATGCCCTTTGCCATCGAGCGGTGGCCGCCGCCGACGCCGAGGCCCTCGACGACGGCGCGCACGACCTCGCCCGCCGCGCGCACCCAGCCGACGTTGCGCACCGAGAACACGAGGTCCGAGCCGACGATGCCCGCGGCGACGGCCCACTCCGCGCCCTCGGCCTGCAGCCCGATGTCGGCGACCTGCGGGATCACGTCCTCGCGCACGCGGCCGAGCACGAGCAGGTGGATGCCGTCCTCCACCTCGGCTCCGGCGAGGGCGCGCCCGAGCGCGCGCAGCCCCTCGCGCGGCAGTGCCGGCCGCTCGATGCGGCGCAGCAGTGCCGGGCTGTGCGCCGCGTGCACCGCGGTGAACGCGAGCAGGTCCGCGCGGCTCGTGTCGCGGCCGAGCAGCTGCGTGTCGCTCTTGATGCCGTAGAGGAGCGCGGTCGCGAGCTTCGGCCGCAGCTCGAGCTCCGCGGCCTGGAGGTACTCGGTGAGGATGCTCGAGGTGGCGCCGTACCCGGTGCGGATGTCGCGCAGCGTCGCATCGTAGCCGGCGCGCTCCGGATGGTGGTCGATCACGAGGTCGACCGAGAGCGTGCGCGGCGGCGGGCTCTCGCCGAACACCGGCGGCTGGACGTCGACGAGCGCGATCCCGTCGAACTCGTCGAGCTCGGCGGGCGAGATGGTGCGCACCTCGAGCCCGAGCGCCGCGACCATCGCGCGGTTCTCCGGCCGCTTCACCTCGCCGAACGAGACGAGCGGCGCGCTCGGCGAGCGCCGCTCGAGCAGCGCGCGCAGCGCGGTGCCCGCCGCGATGCCGTCGGGGTCGGGATCCGGCTGGAGCAGGATCGCAACGCGCTCGCGCGCCTCGAGCAGCTCGCGCACCTGCACGACGCGGCGCAGGTTGTCGAGGTGGTCGAGCTCGCGCTCGACGTCGTCGCGGATCAGCGAGCGCAGCCCGGTGAGTCGCAGGCACGGGTACGGCGGGATCTCCTCGCGCGCGATCCGGTCGGACATGAGCAGCACCGGCGCGGCAGGAAGCGCGTCCGCCACCGCGGCCAGCGTGGCGCGCGCGAAGGGCGGCTCCTCCGTGACGATCACGAAGTCGTCCCCCTCCTTGGGGTTCAGCTTCAGGATCGACTCGGCCGACAGCCCACCCTGGAGTGCCCGGAAGCCCGCGGGGCGCGCGCGCGACTCGTCCTCGCGGGGCACCCAAGTCAGCTCTTCTTCGGACTCGCCGGATCCGATGCGGGCCCACAGACGCGCCAGCTCGGCGCCGTCGCACACGATGAAGCGACGTCTCAAGAAGCGGGACCTCGCGGCAGGCGGCGCGATCGGGGGCGGCGCGCCGCCGGGGGGTGCGACGAGAGCGGATTCTAGCAATCGAGCCCTCGGCCTTGGCCGAGGTGACGTCCCCGCGGGGTTCACGAAGTCGACGCGGCGCGGTCGCTGCCGGCTCCGGAGGCCGCAAGCGCGGCGAGGGCGCTGGCCTTGGCACCTTTGTAGTCGGCCTTGCCCGAAGGCGAGCGGCCGACGCTCGCCACGAAGGCGATCCGCTTCGGGACCTTGTAATCGGAGAGGCGCTCGCGCACGAAGGCGCGCAGCTCCGCCTCACCCGCGGCCGCGCCCGCCGCGAGCTCGACGACTCCGGTCACCGCCTCGCCCCAGCTCTCGTCGGGAAGGCCCACGACCACCGCGTCGGCGACGGCCGGGTGCAGCTTCAGCGCCTCCTCCACCTCTTCCGGATGCACCTTCTCGCCGCCCGTGTTGATGCAGACGGAGCCGCGACCGAGCAGCTCGAGCGTTCCGTCGGCGGCCACGCGACACCAGTCGCCGGGGATCGACCAGCGCCGCCCCTGGAGCTCGCGGAACGTCTCGGCGGTCTTCTTCTCGTCCTTGTAGTAGCCGAGCGGGATCGGTCCGCTGCGGGCGATGTAGCCGGCGGCGCCGCTGCCGGGCTCGACCTCCTCGCCCTCGGGCGTGAACACCTTGCAGTTCGGCCCGATGCGAAAGCGCCCGAGGCGCGTGGCCCCTGCGCGCGTCGTGATCTCGAGGCCGAAGCCGACCGCCTCGCTCGAGCCGAAGGAGTCCTGCAGCGCGGCGCCGTCGGGGAGCCGCGCGAGCAGCGCCTGCTTCACCGGCGGCGACCACATCACGCCGGACGAGACGACGAGCCGCACCGACGAGAGCTCGTAGGCGTCCGGGCGCTCCTCGAGCGCGCGCAAGAGCGGCTTCGCGAAGGCGTCTCCCACGATCGCGAGCACGCTCACGCGGCGCGCGGCGGCGGTGCGCCAGAGCTCGTGGGGATCGAGCCGGCGACCCTCGAGCGTGACGACCGAGCCCCCATTACCGAGAACGGTGTAGGCCATGAACTGGCCGGTGCCGTGCATGAGCGGGCAGCCTGGGAGGAGACGGGCGGCGTTCTCCGGTCGCCGCACCCGCAGCGCGTGCTCCTCGGGGCTCTCGGGCGCCGGCTCGCCACGCGCCGCGTTGCCTCCGCCTCCCAGCGCGCGCCAGAGCGCGCCCTGCGTCCACATCACGCCCTTCGGGAGGCCCGTCGTGCCCCCCGTGTAGAGCAGGATCAGGTCGTCGGGGCTGCGCGCGAGGTCGGGCCGCGGCGCCCGCTCGGACGCGATCGGCTCGTAGGGCTCCGCGAAGGGCGCGCCCTCGGCGCCGTCGTCGAGCTCGATCCAGCTGCGCACCTTCGGCAGCCGGTCGCGCAGCGCCGCGAGCCGCGGCGCGAACGTCGCCTCGTAGAACACCGCGGCGGCGTCCGCGTTGTCGAGCAGATACGCGAGCTCCTCTTCGCGGTAGCGGTAGTTCACGTTGACCGGCACGAGCCGCGCCTTGAGCGCCGCGACGAGCACCTCCACGAACTCGGGGCGGTTGTGCGAGTAGATGGCGACCTTGTCGCCGGGCGCGCAGCGCCGGCCGAGGTGGCGCGCCAGCGCGTTCGCGCGCCCCTCGAGCTCGGCGAAGGTGCGCGTGCGCCCGCTCGCGCCGTGGGCGAGCGCGAGGCGATCGGGGACCGCGTCCGCCACGAGCTCGAACACGTCGGCCAGGTTCGCGCGCCACGCCATCGCTGCCTCCGCGCCCGGCCCGCGTCGGCGCGCGCCGCCGCAGGAGGGGCCGGGCGGCGGAGCAGCATACCGCGTCCTTCGCGCGCGGGGCGCTACGTTGGGCGGCCATGCGGCCCGTCTTCGTCGGCGACGTCCAGGGCTGCGCCGACGAGCTCGACGAGCTGCTCGCGCGCGTCGAGGAGCGGATCGGCTCCGCGTACGAGGCGTGGCTGGTCGGCGACCTCGTGAATCGCGGGCCCGCGAGCCTGCGCGCGCTCGAGCGCGCGCGCGAGCTCGTGCTCGCCGGCCGCGCTCGCGTCGTGCTCGGCAACCACGACCTCTCGCTGCTGCGCGTCCACTACGGGCTGCGGCCGCTGCTCGAGCGCGACACGTTCCAGGACGTCCTCGCCGCGCCCGGCGTCGACGACCTGCTCGAGTGGCTGCGCCGCCAGCCGCTCGCCGCGACCGGGACGCTGGGGGGGGCGACCTTCGCGATGGTGCACGCCGCCGTGCATCCCGACTGGACGGAGGCGCAGGTCGCCGCTCACGCCCGCGCCGTCGAGGCGGTGCTCGGCGGCTCGCGCGCCGACGCCCGCGCCCTCCTCGCCGGCGACGTCGCGCCCGCGCTCGTCGACGATCTCGGCCGCCTCACGACCTGCCGCAGCGCCGGCCGCGACGGAAGCTGGTCGTCGGAGGAGCCGAGCGCGCCGGAGTCCGTGCGCCTCGGCCGCGTGGCGTGGCACGCGCTCTGGTCCGAGCGCCGCCCGGGCTACGGCGTCGTCTACGGACACTGGGCGATGCAGGGACTGCACGTGGCGAACGGCCTGCGCGGCATCGACACCGGCTGCGTCCACGAAGGCCCCGACCACGAGGGCTACCTCACGGCCTGGCTGCCCGATCCTGCCGACCCGACACCGTTCGGCGTCCCCGACGACAGCTTCGTCCGGGTACGCGCGCACCGCCGCTATCGGCGCGACTGACCGCGCTGCGGGGGTGAGGCTGCGGGGCGCCTCCCAGCCCTCTGACGGGGCTCGGTCGGTCTCGCGGAGCGGCTCGTCTGCGCCGCAGCGCCCTTGGAACGAGGTCGGCGCCGTCGGGCCTACCGGTAGCTCCCGCGCTCCGAACTCCGTTGTGCGCCGCGCGTACGCGGTGCTTCGGAGTCCCGCGGTCCTTGGCCTCGCACGGCGGCGTCGGAGGCCTGCGTTCCTCCGTCTCCGCGCATTCGTTGGAAGCTCCCGAGTCCGGGAGGCCTCCCCGCATCGCGTCACCGGATCACCGGGGACGCATTCGCCGTCGCCGACGCGTCCTTGGCATCCGTCCGCACGGCGGAGTATCTGGTCGGCGGCAGCGAAGCCTCGTCCTCCTCGCGCCGCGCTCGGGATGCCACAAACGAACGTACGCCTCCGAGGGTGGGATTGCAACCGCCTTCGTCGTCGCGACGCACCCGCACCGCTGCGAAGACGCGCTGCGCATCGGCTCGGCGCCGCGTGCGCGCGCGGAGCGCCGCGGCGCGCGCGCTAGGGCGCGGGCGCGGCGACCGCGGGAGGCTGCGCGAGCACCTGCTCCGCCTGCGCCCGCAGCCACGACTCCGGATCGTCGCGCGCGACGCGCGCCACTGCGTCGCGCAGCCCCTCGGGCGGCGCGCCGGTCCCCTCGAGGATGCGCAGCGCCGCCCGACGCACCTCGGCGTCGGCGTGCGCGAGCGCGCGCGCGAGCGCGGCGTCGCGCGCCGGGCCGCGCAGGAGGCCGGCGGCCGCTACGGCCGCCACGGAGATCGCCGGGTCGGGCTCGCCCGGCGCGCTCGCGAAGCGCTCCACGAGCCGCTCCACGCCGCCCGTGCGCAGCGCGGCGGCCGCGGCCGCGCGTCGGGCGGCGAGCGGCCGCGCGACGTCCCAGGCCGCGTCGCCGAAGCTCGCGCCGAACGCGGGCGGGAGCGGCTGGAACGGAGCCGCCGGGTCGGCGAGCGAGGCGGCGGCGAGGTCGCGCAGCGTGTCCGGTCCCGAGTCGATCCACGCCGCGTAGAGCGCCGGCCAGGCGGCGGGGCGCGCGCGCGCGGCGAGCCAGCCCTCGAAGGCTGCCACCCAGCGCGCCTCGGCCGCCGCGTCCGCCAGCCGGATGACCTCGTCGGGCCGGTCGACGAGGACGTACGGCGGCCGCGCGCCGCGCAGGAGGAGGAGCGCGCGGTCGCCCGCTGCGAGCGGCGGCGGGGCGACCGGCGAGCGCTTCACGAGGAAGCGGTCCGGCGCGTGGCCCCGCAGCGCGCGCGCGTCCGCGAGCGCGATCCGGCCCTCGCTCACGCTCTCCACGGTCGCGACGACGACGAGGTCGGCCGCGCCGAGCCGCGCGTGGGCGCTGCGCATGCGAGGGGCGATGGGGTGGACGGCGAGGGCGGGCCCCCGGAGCGCGAGCTCTGCGAGCGCGAGGAGGGCGAAGGCGAGGGCCAGCGAGGCGGCGCCCCGCCTCCCTCGCAGGCACCGGTCGGCGCGGGCGGCGTCGGCGCGTGCCATGGCGGAAGGCCAGCATAGCCGCCGCTGGCCGGGTCCGACGCGGCGCCGCGCTCGGACGGAGCGGCCGGCCGCGGTGCGCGCGGCGCCCCGACCCCGCTAGACTCGGGCGCTCGGACGCCGACGACGCATGCCCACGGTCATCATCCCTCCGCCCTACCAGGGCCCGACCCAGGGCGTCGGGCGCGTCGACGTCGCGGGCGAGACGCTGCGCGACTGCCTCGACGCCCTCGAGAAGTCGTACCCCGGCTTCCGCGCCCAGGTCGTCGATGCCGACGGCCGCGTGCACCGCTTCGTCAAGCTGTTCGTCAACCGCGCGCTCGTTCCCGCCGGCGACCTCGGCGCGAGGCTCGCGGACGACGACGAGCTCGAGATCGTGGCCGCCATCGCAGGCGGCTGAGCGACCACCACCCTCCACCCTGGAGA
>DATAGA010000527.1:0-3313 GCA_036257215.1 Myxococcota bacterium | reverse complement strand
CTCCGCCGAAGCCGGCGTAGCGCGCGGCCTGCAGCAGGCCGTCGGCCCCGTCGGCCGGGCTCGCGAAGTAGTAGAGATAGGCGAGCTGGGAGATGACGATGCCGCCGGCCCAGCCGAAGAGGAAACGGTAGGAGACCAGCGACGTGCGCTCGTCGTAGTGCGAGGTCAGCTCCGGGACCAGTGCGTTCGAGGGCAGCATGTAGAGCGTCATGCCGACCCGGACGCCGATCGCCCAGACGAGCAGCCACGCGAAGAGCTGCGGCTGCGTGAGCCCGTCGGGGGGCCGGAACAGCAGCGCGAACGAGAAAGCCATCGGCACGGGCGCCGCGTACATGAACGGGTGACGGCGCCCGAGCCGCGAGCGCCAGCCGTCGGAGAGCGAGCCGATCACCGGGTCGGCGATTGCGTCGACGCAGAGCGCGAGGAAGATCGCCGCGCCCGTCCACGTGCCCGGCAGCCCGAGCACCTGGTTGTAGTAGAAGAGCAGGAACACGTTGAAGGCGGTGTTCTTCACGCCCTCGGCGACCGAGCCCGAGCCGTAGAGCAGCTTCGTCGCGAGCGGGACGCGCGGCTGGCTCCCGTCCTCGAGCTGCTCCACACTCGCCCCGGCCATGGAGGCCTCCCGCACGCGCCGCTACCCGTTCGTCTCGCGGGGCGAGCCGCCGCCGGTCGCGGTCGAGCGCACCGAAGGTCCCTGGCTCGTCACGCCCGACGGGCGGCGCATCTACGATGCTGCAGGCGGGGCGATCGTCGCCAACGTCGGCCACGGGCGCGCCGAGGTGGCCGACGCAGTGCGCGAGGCGCTCGTCAGCGAGAGCTTCGTCGTTCCGCCGTTCGCGACGCCGAGCCGGCTGCGGCTCACCGAGCGCCTGCAGGGCCGCTGGCTCCCCCCCGGCATCACCCGCTGCGTGTTCACGAGCGGGGGCTCGGAGGGCATGGACGCGGCGCTGCGCGTCGCGCGGCAGCACCACCTCTCCGCGGGCCGGCCGTCGCGCTGGAAGGTGCTCGGGCGCGAGCTCTCGTACCACGGGACGACGCTCGCGACGCTCGCGGCCGGCGGCCACGCCAAGCGGCGCGCCGGCTTCGAGCCCTACCTCTACGACTGGCCGAAGGCGCCGGCCTGCTACCCGCTGCGCTGCGCCCTCTGCCGCGGCCGCGAGGAGGGCTGCACGCTCGCCTGTGCCGACGCGCTCGACGATCTGATCCGGCGCGAGGGGCCCGACAACGTCGCCGCCTTCGTCGCCGAGCCCGTCGGCGGCTCGACGGCCGGCGCGCTCGTGCCGGCGGACGGCTACTGGGCGCGCGTCGCCGAGATCTGCCGGCACCACGGCGTGCTGCTCGTCGCCGACGAGGTGATGTGCGGCTTCGGCCGCACCGGGCGCAACTTCGCGACGGACCACTACGGCGTCGTGCCCGATCTCCTCGTCGGCGGGAAGGGGCTCGCGGGCGGCTACGCCCCCATCTGCGGCGTCTTCGCGAAGGAGTCCGTCGTCGCGCCGATCGCCGCCCGCGGCGACGAGGTCATGTTCTACACGTACGCCGCGCATCCGGGCGCGTGCGCCGCGGCGGACAAGGTGCTCGAGATCGTCGAGCGCGAGGGGCTCGTCGCGCGCGCGGCCGAGATGGGGGCGCTGCTCGCGCGCCGGCTCGCGCCGCTCGCCGACCACCCGCACGTGGCCGAGGTGCGCGGGCTCGGGCTGCTCCAGGCCGTCGAGTTCGTGCGCGACAAGCCGACGCTCGAGCCCTTCCCGAAGGAGCTGCGCTTCACCACGCGCATCGTCGCGGCCGGGCTGGGCCACGGCATCTTCGTCTACCCGGGCGGCTGCGACCCCGCGCGCGACGTCGTCTGCTTCGGACCGCCGCTCACGATCACGCCGGACGAGATCGACTTCGTCGCGGGCGCTTTCGAGAAGGCGCTCGCGGACGTGTGCGCGCGGCTCTAGCCGCGCGCGGGAGGGCCCATGGGGGAGTGGCTCCGCGAGCGGCTCGGCGAGCGGCCGGGCTGGATGAACGCGCTCCTCGCGTTCTGCGCGTTCATGACCTTCGTCTACGTGCCCTGGGACCTGTTCGTGAAGCCGATCGCGGTGGACGAGGAGGTCTGGTTCGGGATCCGCTTCCACGGCGTCCTCGCGAAGCTGCTGGCCCTGCCGCACTGGGCGGTGTACGCCGCCGGCACCGTCGGCCTCTGGCGCATGCGGCGCTGGATGTGGCCGTGGGCGTCGCTGTACGCGGCGCAGGTCGCCATCGGCTTCCTCGTCTGGCCCGTCCTCTACCTGGGCGGCGCGCGCGGCTGGGTCCTCGGCGTCGTCGGCGCCGCGTTCTTCGGCGCCATCGCCTGGGCGCTCTGGACGTCGCGCGAGCGCTTCGAGCACTCGCGTCCCGGGCCGCGCGAGCGCTACGGCGAGTGGGCGCTCGTGACCGGCGCGTCGGCGGGGATCGGCGCCGCCTTCGCGCGCGCGCTCGCGGCCGACGGCGTCTCGTGCGTGCTCGCCGCCCGCCGCGAGGAGCGCCTGCGCGAGCTCGCCGCGGAGCTCGAGTCGCAGCGCGGGGTCAAGACCCGCGTCGTCGGCGTCGACCTCGCCGCGCCCGGCGGCCCCGAGGAGCTGCTGCGCGCCGTCGCCGACCTCGAGATCGCGATCCTCGTGAACAACGCGGGCATCGGCGGCGCGGGCCGCTTCGACCAGCACGACCCGACCCGCCTGCGCCAGATGGTGGAGCTCAACTGCACGACGCCGGTCGTGTTGACGCGCGAGCTGCTGCCGCTCATGCGTGCGCGCGGCCGCGGCGCCGTCGTGATGGTGGGCTCGGTGGCCGGCAGCCAGCCGCTGCCGGGGCACTCGCTCTACTCGGCGACCAAGTCCTTCGACAACCTGCTCGGCGAGGCGCTCTGGGCCGAGTGTCGCGGCACGGGGGTCGACGTGCTCTCGCTGCTGCCCGGTCCGACCGAGACCGAGTTCCAGGCGAGCGCAGGCGAGCTTCCCCACGCCGGCGAGCCGCCGGAGCGGGTGGTCGCGACGGCGCTCGACGCTCTGGGCCGCCAGCCGTCGGTGATCTCGGGCTGGTTCAACTGGCTGCGCGCGAACGCGGCCATGCGGCTCACGTCGCGCAGCGTGCTCGCGCTCGCGGCGAAGCGCGTGTTCGAGTCGCGCCTACCGCCGGAGAAGCGCTAGCGGGGAGCGTGCCGGCGATCCTGCGCCTGCTCGACCGCTCCCTCGCCCGTGCCGGTCGCGCGGATGCGGACCTCCTCTCCTACGTCCTCTTCGACGGCGCGTACACGAGCGCGCTGTTCCAGCTCGGCGTCGAGGACGCGCGC
>DATAGA010000591.1:0-5688 GCA_036257215.1 Myxococcota bacterium | reverse complement strand
GCGCTTCGCGTTCCTCGAGGCGAACCCGCGCCTCCAGGTCGAGCATCCGGTCACCGAGGCCGTGACGGGCGTCGACCTCGTGCGCGCCCAGCTCGAGCTCGCCGGCGGCCGCACGCTCGCCGACCTCGGCCTCGCCGCCGCACCGGCGCCGCGCGGCGTCGCGCTCGAGCTGCGCGTCCTCGCGGAGACGCTCGCGCCGGACGGGACGCCGAAGCCCGCCGCAGGAACACTCACCGCGTTCGAGCCGCCGAGCGGCCCCGGTGTGCGCGTCGACACGTGCGGCTACGCGGGCTACGTCCCGAACCCGCGCTTCGACTCGCTGCTCGCGAAGCTGATCGTGCACGCCCCCTCCGGGCAGCTCCCGGACGCCGTCGCGCGGGCGCGGCGCGCGCTCGCCGAGTTCCGCATCGAGGGCGTGCCGACGAACCTCGGCTTTCTCGACAGGCTGCTCGCGCTGCCCGAGGTCGCCGCCTACCGCGTGCACACGCGCTTCGTCGAGGAGCGCCTCGCCGCGCTCGCCGCCGGCGAGGCGCCGCGGCGTCTCTGGTTCGAGGCGGGCGACGGCGAGGGCGCCACAGCCGCGCGGATCGCGGGCGCGCGCGTCGACCCGCTCGACCCCCTCGCGGTGCTCGACTACGGGAAGGGCGCACCGCCCGCGGCGGGCGTGCCGGCGCCGGGCCGCGATCCGGGAGCCGTGCGGAGCGGGCGCCCAGCCCGTGGGCCGGCCGGAACCGTCGCGATCGCGGCGCCGCTCCAGGGGACGCTCGTCGGCTGGGAGGTCCGGGTCGGCGACGCGGTGCGCGCCGGCGCGGCCGTCGCCGTGATGGAGTCGATGAAGATGGAGCACGTCGTCCGCAGCGAGCGCAGCGGCGTCGTGCGCGCGCTCGCCGCGGCGCCGGGGGACGCCGTGCTCGAGGGCGACCCGCTGCTCTGGCTCGAGCCCGCGGAGCTCGGCGCCGACGCCGAGTCGGAGGTCCGCGTGGCGGTGGACCTCGACGCCGTGCGCCCCGACCTCGCGGAGGCGATCGAGCGCCACGAGATCGGGTCGGACGCCCGCCGCCCCGACGCCGTCGCGCGGCGGCGCAAGACCGGCCAGCGCACCGCGCGCGAGAACGTGGCGGACCTCGTCGACCCGGGCTCGTTCGTCGAGGTCGGTCCGCTGGTCGTGGCGGCGCAGCGCCGGCGCAGGCCGCTCCAGGAGCTGATCGAGCGCACGCCGGCGGACGGCCTCGTCGGCGGCGTCGGCCGCGTGAACGGCGCGCTCTTCGGCGACGAGCGCTCGCGCTGCGCGGTCGCCTCCTACGACTACACCGTGCTCGCCGGAACGCAGGGCCAGCAGAACCACCGCAAGAAGGACCGCCTGTTCGAGCTCGCCGAGCGCCTCCGGCTCCCGTTCGTGCTCTTCAGCGAGGGCGGCGGCGGGCGCCCCGGCGACACCGACGGCGTCGGCGTCGCCGGCCTCGACTGCCTCGCCTTCCAGTACTTCGCGCGGCTCTCGGGCCTCGTCCCGCTCGTCGGCGTGAACTCCGGCCGCTGCTTCGCCGGGAACGCGGCGCTGCTCGGCTGCTGCGACGTCGTGATCGCGACGCGCGACTCGAACATCGGCATGGGCGGACCCGCGATGGTCGAGGGCGGTGGGCTCGGCGTGTTCCGCCCGGAGGAGATCGGCCCGATCGAGGTGCAGGCGTCGAACGGCGTGGTCGACGTCGTCGCCGCCGACGAGGCCGAGGGCGTCCGGGTCGCGAAGCAGTACCTGAGCTACTTCCAGGGGGCGCTCGGCGACTGGACCTGCGCCGACCCGCGCCTCCTGCGCAGCGCCGTGCCCGAGAACCGCCTGCGCGTCTACGACGTGCGCAGCGTTCTCGAGCTCCTCGCCGACACGGGCAGCGTGCTCGAGCTGCGCCGCGGCTTCGGACCGGGCATGGTGACGGCGCTCGCCCGGGTCGAAGGGCGACCGCTCGGCGTCGTGGCCAACAACCCGACGCACCTCGCCGGCGCGATCGATGCCGACGGCGCCGACAAGGCCGCGCGCTTCCTCCAGCTGTGCGACGCGTTCGACCTGCCCGTCCTCTTCCTGTGCGACACCCCCGGCATCATGGTGGGTCCGGAGTCCGAGCGCAGCGCGCTCGTGCGCCACGCGGCGCGGCTCTTCGTGATCGGCGCGAGCCTCACCGTCCCGTTCCTGACGATCGTCCTGCGCAAGGGCTACGGCCTCGGCGCGCAGGCCATGGCGGGCGGCAGCTTCCGCGCGCCGGTCGCGACGCTCGCGTGGCCCACCGGCGAGTTCGGCGGGATGGGCCTCGAGGGTGCGGTGAAGCTCGGCTTCCGCCGCGAGCTGGCCGCGCTCGAGGACCCGGCGGCTCGCCGCGCGCTCTTCGAGCAGATGGTCGCGCGCATGTACGAGCACGGGAAGGCGGTGAACATGGCGTCGCACTTCGAGATCGACGACGTGATCGACCCGGCCGACTCGCGCCGCCGCATCGTCGAGGTGCTCCGCTCCGCGCCGCCGCCGCCGGCGCGCACGGGCAAGAAGCGGCCCTGCATCGATACGTGGTGAGCGGCGCGCCGTCGTCGGGCGCGCGCGCCGCCCCGCGTGTCGCTGCGCTCCTCGTCGCACTCGCAGTGTTCGCCGGCGGGCTGGCGCTCTTCGGCGAGCGCAGCTCGTTCCCGTTCTACTACCACCCGGACGAGCCGGGCAAGGTCCTCCAGCTCGTCCACAAGCGAAAGAACTTCCACCACCCGATGCTGATGTTGACCACGGCGGACGTCGCGCGGCGCGTGCTGCTGCGCGGCGAGGCGAAGGAGGATCCGCAGCAGGTGGTCGAGGTCGCGCGCCGGGTGGTCGCCGCGTTCGCCGCGGGCGCCGCGGCGCTGCTGGCTCTCCTGGCCGCGCGCATCCACGGCGTGTGGGCGGGCGTCGCCGCGGGGTTGCTCGTGGTTGCGAACCCGCTGCTCTACGAGCTGGCGCACTACGCGAAGGAAGACCCCGCGTTCGCCTTCGGACTCGTGGCCTTCGTCTGGGCCGCGCACCGCTTCTCCGCGCGGCGCGACCCCCGTTCGCTGGCGCTGCTCGGGGTGGGCGCCGGCGTCGCGGCCGCGGGCAAGTACGTGGGGACCCTGTTCGTCCCGGTCGCGGCCCTGCTCGGCGCGTCGCTCGGCGCCGGGACGCCGCGCGAGCGCTGGCGCCGTGCGGCCCGGGTCGCGGCCGTCGCCGCGGCGACCTGGCTCGTGCTCGACTGGTGGACCGTGCGATCGCCCGACGTGCTGCCGCAGAGCGTCGCGCAGGAGCTGCGCAAGGCGTTCGTCGGGGAGCACGGACTCGTGAAGAGGGTGCCACACGCTTACTACGTCGGCGTGCAGCAGACGTACGGAGGCGGCTGGGTTCCGGCGCTCGCGCTCGGCTGGCTCGCCTTCGCCGCGTGGCACCCCGCGAAGGTCCCGCTCGCCGAGTGGCTGCTCGCGGGCTCCTCGCTCGCGCTCGTCCTGGCCTTCTCCTTCACGCCGAAGACCTCGCCGCGCTACTACCTGCCCATCGCCGTCGCGCTCTGCTACCTCTCGGCGGCGGGCGCCTTCCACCTGGCCGCGCGGGCGGGCGCCCGCTCGAGCCGCGCCCGCTTCGGCGCCACCGCGCTCGCGACCCTTCTCTGTGTCGTCGTCGCCTGGCAGCAGTGGGGATACACGGAGGCGCTTCGACGCGCGGTCCTCCGCGACGACCGCGCCGAGCTCCGCAGTGTCGTCGCGGCCCTCCCGGCGGCGTCGGTCGTGGCGCAGGACGAGGCGGCGGCGCTGCCCGAGCCGGGCCGGCGCTGGGAGCACGAGGGTCGCGAGCGCTTGCCGCAGACCGTCCTCGGGGCGCGACACGCGGCCGACCTCGGCTCGCTGGCCGAGCTGCGGGCGCGCGGGGTCACGCACCTCGCGCTCTGCGAGAAGACCTACGGCCGCTTCCTCGCGACCGACCGCGCCGTGCGCGACCCGCAGTCCGTCGCCGCGCGGCGCGAGTTCTACCGCACCGCGCTCGCGCAGGGCCGCCTCGTGCGGGAGTGGCCGCCGGGTCCGGTCAGCCACCTCCAGCCGGGGCTCGTGCTGCTCGACGTCTCGGCGCTCGAGTAGCGCGCGAGCGCTGTCCGTCAGCTGGACGACTGCGGCGGGTGCGAGGGCTCCTCGGTGCCGACCCGCAGGCAGCGCAGCACGTCGGTCGCGCGCGAGTCGCTGCGGATGCCCGCGAGCGCGACGACGAGGTCGCCGTCTCGGACGAGGCCCTTGTCCCGGGCGGCTGCGATCGCTCCGGCGACCCGGTACTCGTACGACCACTCCGAGTCGACGAGCAGTGGCCGCACCCCCCAGCTCAGCGTCAGCTGGCGCACCGTGCGCGGGTCCGCGCTGAGGCCGAGGATCGGCGACTCCGGCCGGAAGCGGGCGGTCGCGCGCACGGTGTAGCCGCTGCCCGAGACGCACACGATCGCCGCCGCGCCGAGCTCGCCGGCCACGCGGCACGCCGCCATCGTCATGGCGTCGGTGATCGCCTCGCGCGGCGCCTGGACGGCGTGCTTGCGCAGGTGCGCCACGGTCTCCGCCCAGCGCGCGAAGTCGAAGGCGTCGTCCGCGCGCTCGGCGATGCGCGACATCGTCTCGACGCACTCCACCGGGTAGCGTCCGACGGCCGTCTCGGCGGAGAGCATCACCGCGCTGGTCCCGTCGAACACGGCGTTGGCGACGTCTGAGGCCTCGGCGCGCGTGGGGGTCGGCCGCTCGATCATCGAGTCGAGCATCTGGGTCGCCGTGATCACCGGCAGGCCCCCGGCGATGCAGTCGCGGATGATGCGCTTCTGGAGGTGGGGCAGCTCCTCGAGCGGGAACTCGGTCCCGAGGTCGCCGCGGGCGACCATGATGCCGTCGGCGGCTTCGATGATCTCCGGAAGATGCGCGACCGCCGAGGCGGTCTCGATCTTCGCGATCACGAGGGGTCCACGCGGGTAGCGCTCGGTGCCGACGCGCCGGACGTCGGCCGCCGTCCGCACGAACGAGACGGCCACCATGTCGACCCCGGCGGCGAGGAAGGTGGCGAGTCGCTCGAGGTCCTCGTCTGTCGGCGTCACGGCGCTCACCCGGTCGGACGGGAGCCGCAGCCCGGGACGGCCGCGCAGCTCGCCGCCGACGACGACCCGCGCGCGCACGGAGCTCTCCGTGACGCGGTCGACCTCGATCAGGACCTGCCCGTCGCCGAAGGCCAGCCGGTCGCCCGCGCGCACGTCGCTCAGCAGCGCGTCGTAGTCGACCTGCACGGTGCGCGCGTCGCTGCGCTCGTCGCCGGGGACGAGCTCGAGCGGCGCGCCGGCCTCGAGCTCGACGCCGCCTTCCGGAAAGCTCGCGCAGCGGATCTTCGGCCCCGGCAGGTCGACGAGCACGCCGACCTCGCGGCCGGCCTCCGCGGCCGCGGCGCGGACGCGCTCCATGCGCCCGAGCGCGTCGGCGAGCGTCCCGTGCGCCAGCGGCACGCGGGCCACGTCGATCCCGGCCGCGATCAACGCCTTCAGCCGGTCCGGCGGGTCAGTCGCCGGTCCGAGCGTCGCGACGATCTTCGTGCGCCGAGCCACGGCCGCGGAATCTACCCGGTCCCCCGGCGTTCCTCATCCCGCCCTTTGGAATTTGCGACGGGTGGGGGCGGGAGGACCGGGGAGGAAAGGAAGG